>NZ_KV815315.1:80188-236387 GCF_001814205.1 Rothia sp. HMSC036D11 | reverse complement strand
ATAGAGACGGTGGTGTACCTGTATTACTTATGGTAGGGGAGAACGCTCGGACAATACAGTGATATGGCGCTTACGTCCCTATCTCTAACTATGGCTGAAATAGAGTTTATGAAGCTAGGACTTTTGGGGAAACGGTAGGGTTTGTTTCCAAAGCTCCCTCTCCCGTAAATAATTCTCAAGCCATTGAACGTGCTCATGACAAGCCAACCAGATCTTGCGGCGCTCAGGAGTGTGAACCTTCGGGTTATTCCAGAGAATCTGGTACTTTGCCTCGTTGTGGCAGCCTTTACGTGAACAAATATCTAAGCTAGGGGAGGAGCTCCCCGCTAAAGAACCCAGAAGATCCACTGACACCTCTCCATCTTTTACTACTATATTGCGCGTAACGGTATTTAAGCCTGTTGAAACTATATTGAAATATCTATGACATCGGTCCGATTATAAGGCGACGAAGAATCCGCATCTTGTGCGTAGCAATGAGAGTTCTCAGAGGCGTCGGACTCATTATCTGCAGTAGATGTATTAGACGCTGCTCCTGTTTCTAAAGCTCGCCGATGATGCTCAGGCAAATAGGCAGTAAATCCACTCGATTCCTGTTTTGACTCACCATTCGCAAGTACTACGGCCACCCAAGGCAACAGTACTGCACCTGCGACGCATATCCAGCGCAGGGTACCATCTGTAAATACAGCGCCTACAATACAAACTACACGAATCGCCATTTTGAGGATGTAGTCTCGAGCACGTTTATCTACACGCTCCGATAACGGAGCAGAAGCATTACTGATTTCGTATGTCACTAAAGAGTCTTCAAATCGTTCTGCGACATCAACTGTAGATAAGTAGTAACCATGGGCCGCGAGGTCTTCGGCTGTCCAGTGCTTTTCAGCAGTCATTGACACACCTCCCTCAGAATTACAGTAATGAACTCTCTATGATAGACGTTTTAGCTTCGATTCACATGGTGGTAATTACCTGTACTGATTAGTCTAAACCTTCTATTCCTTATGGTGTTAAGTGTTGCAAGAACAGATGCTCACCACATCATATAGATAACGGGCTAGAATAGGTATGACCAGTAACCCCAAATTTATAGGGAAAATAATGAGTGATAACACCCCCAAGACCGTTCTTGTTACCGGTGGTAATCGTGGTATCGGCTACAAGATCGCGCAGGAGTTTAAGGCATCAGGGCACAATGTTTGTGTGACCTACCGTAGCGGGGAAGCGCCCACAGAGTTCTTTGCTGTTAAAGCTGACGTCCGAGACGCAGACAGCATTAATGAAGCTTTTAAAACTATTGAAGCGGAATACGGTCCTGTAGAAATCCTTGTGGCGAATGCGGGTATTACTCGTGACATGCTGCTTATGCGCATGAAGGAAACGGATTTCATGGATGTTATCGATACCAACCTCACTGGTTCTTTTCGTGTAGCACAGCGTGCGATCAAAGGTATGATCAAACTCAAACGAGGTCGTATTATCCTCGTCTCCTCTGTTGTAGGGCTATATGGTTCTCCAGGACAGGTTAACTACTCATCGTCTAAAGCTGCTCTTGTTGGTATGGCTCGTTCTATCACCCGTGAGCTCGGAGGTCGAAATATTACGGCAAATGTTGTAGCACCTGGATTTATTAACACCGATATGACCGATAGTTTGCCTGAGGAAACTAAAGAGAGTTACCTGAAAACTATCCCGGCAGGACGTTTTGCCGACCCTGCTGAGGTAGCACGGGTTATTCGCTGGTTAGCTTCGTCAGAGGCAGATTACATCTCAGGCGCCGTTATCCCTGTAGACGGCGGTCTAGGTATGGGACACTAGGTTTTTCCTATCACATGCTATAAACGTCTTACTTTCAGAAAGCACAGAACCAACAAAGGAAAATGTATGTCACAGCTCGCCGGTAAAACCGTTATTATCACAGGGTCTTCACGAGGTGTAGGTGCAGATACTGCCCAAATCTTAGCGGCTCAAGGGGCAAACATCATAGTTAACTATCGCTCCAAAGCCCCTCGAGCCAATAAGGTCGTCAAAGCTATCGAAGAAGCTGGCGGACACGCGACCGCCGTACAAGCAGACGTAACTAAGTCTGAAGACCTCACAAACCTTGTGAATGTTGCTATCGAAACCTACGGCTCCTTGGACTATCTCATCTTGAATGCATCGGGCGGTATGGAAACTGGTATGGGTGAAGACTACGCAATGCGTCTCAACCGAGATGCACAGCTTAACCTTGCACGACTTGCAGCTGAAAAAATGCCCAACGGAGGACGCATCGTCTTCGTCACCAGTCACCAGGCACACTTTATCCGCGAAGTTGAAACCCTGGCAGAATACCAGTCGGTTGCAGAGTCCAAACGAGCAGGGGAAGATGCGCTCATCGCCGAAATACCTGCGCTCACTGAGAAAGGAATTTCACTTGTCGTCGTATCAGCTGACATGATTGAAGGGACTGTAACTGCAACTTTGCTTAACCGCCTGCATCCTGGGGCTCTCGAATATCGTCGAGAGGCAGCAGGTAGGCTCTACACTGTCAACGAGTTTGCCCACGAGGTAGCAGCCATGGTTACCGCAGATGTTCAGA
Organism: Rothia sp. HMSC036D11; assembly: GCF_001814205.1. Taxonomy (NCBI): domain Bacteria; kingdom Bacillati; phylum Actinomycetota; class Actinomycetes; order Micrococcales; family Micrococcaceae; genus Rothia; species Rothia sp. HMSC036D11. Next base: position 233,803 of record NZ_KV815315.1, on the reverse strand, counting down.
CTGGACACGTTGAGCTGGTCGGTGGAGCCCGCGGGTTCATCGACTAGAAGTACGTATAGAGCGAAGAAGTAGGACCCCAAAGGGTTTGCTCCTTCCCACATAGGTAGAGATCATATCGTAGAAGAGAATAACCATGAGCACTGTACTTAATCTTCAAAACGTGAGCGTCATGCGCGGCGGTCGCAATATTCTCGATAACGTTTCCTGGATTGTCAATGAAGGCGAACGTTGGGTTGTATTGGGTCCAAATGGTGCCGGAAAATCAACACTTTTATCGGTCGCAGCAGCGCGTTTGCACCCCACAGTCGGACAAGTAGAGATCTTAGACGAGACTCTTGGCTCCGTTGATGTCTTTGAGCTTCGCCCGCGCATCGGGTTGTCCTCGGGAGCAACCGCCGCCCAGATCCCTGACCGAGAGAAAGTTTCTGATGCAGTTATGACGGCAGCGTATGCCGTTTCGGGGCGTTGGAAAGAGGAGTACGATGTTCTTGACGATGACCGTGCCCAGGAACTTCTTCAAGACTGGGGCGTAGATGCTTTGGCAGAGCGTCAATTCGGTTCACTTTCCGATGGCGAGCGAAAACGTACTCTTATCGCACGCGCTCTCATGACCGACCCCGAACTCCTATTACTTGATGAACCTGGGGCCGGTATGGATATCGCTGGACGCGAAGATTTGGTAGAGAGGCTTACAACACTCGCCGTTGATCCTTACGCACCGGCTACTGTACTCATCACGCACCATCTTGAAGAAATTCCTGCAGGCTTTACACACGCTCTCATGCTCCGCGACGGTCGTGTGGTAGCATCTGGACCTATTGCTCAGACCATCACAGAAAATAATCTTGCATTAACATATGCGATGGATCTAGCTTTAACAGCCACTTCTACAGGGCGCTACAGCGCTTTTAAACGCTAAGCTTTTCTTGCTCCTACCATACATACGTACGTGGTGGGAGTAAGTTTTGACCCAGTAGTGTCTTTATGAAGAAGAAACAATTATCACCCCAAGAACTGCAAGCGCGGGCAGAACGAGTGTACGCAATATCGTCTGTGGTGCCATTAGCTCAAGCGCCTGAACAAACACTTCGTTATTATACCCACCTAACTGATGTGAGATTACGTTCTGCCCTCGAACCTGACTGGGGTATTTATATTGCGGAGTCATCAAAAGTGGTACGGCGTGCTTTACATGCAGGACACCGTCCCCTCTCATTCCTTATGAGCGAGAAATGGGCAGATGATCTTTCCGATGTACTGATGAAGTATAGTAATATTCCTGCCTTTGTAGGATCGGAAGAGGAACTTGAACGAATAACTGGCTTTCATCTACATCGCGGAGCTTTAGCGGCAATGGCGCGCCCTGTTCCTCAAACCGTAGAAGATATTATTTACGGGGCTCACCGCGTCGCAATCTTAGAAGATATTGTTGACCACACGAATGTTGGGGCTATATTTCGTTCCGCAGCGGCTCTAGGCGTAGACGCAGTGCTAGTTACTCCACGATGCGCTGACCCGCTGTATAGGCGCTCTATCCGCGTTTCTATGGGAACTGTATTTCAAGTACCTTGGGCCAGAATTACCCGCTGGCCAAAAGACCTGGAAATTCTACACGAGCACGGATTTGAAAGTGCCGCACTTGCACTAGATGAGGACTCTCTTACCTTGGGGCAACTTTCAGCACGTCAGGATAAGAAGTTAGCTTTAATCCTAGGAACAGAAGGACACGGACTCTCACCGCATACATTGGCGCAGACAAAACACACGGTTATGATTCCCATGACCCACGGCGTCGATTCTTTGAACGTGGCAGCTGCGTCAGCTGTTGCGTTTTGGGAAACGAGGCTGCGTTCGTAACAACAAGCCCTCTAAGAACCTAGCGTTACCTCTTTAAAGGTGGTATCCTTGGTGGTTGGCTGTGCATTTTAAGCCGGTCTATGGTGCGCTCTGCGTGCATCGTAAAACCTACTCCATCTATTTAGGGTTACTGGCAAAATCCAGTGACAGAAGAAGGTAATTAAGCATGAAGGCAGATATCCACCCGGAGTACCGTCCGGTACTATTCCGTGACCTTGCATCCGGTAAAGTTTTCTTGACTCGTTCCACGATGACTTCGGATAAAACCGAGAAGTGGGAAGACGGTAACGAATACCCCATCGTTGAGGTCGAGATCTCCTCTGAGTCGCATCCGTTCTACACCGGTAAGCAGCGTATCATGGACTCCGCAGGTCGCGTCGAACGCTTCAACGCACGTTTTGCAAACTTTGGTAAGAAAGCGTAAAACGTAGAATGCAATAAAGAACACACCCCGTAATATAGATTAAAAATCTGATACGGGGTGTGTTTTTATTTTCTACCGTTACAATGTGAAGGTAACTCACTTTGTAGCGGTATTCTTATGTGGGTTATGCCGTTATCACATCACTCGAAGGAAACAAACCCATGAGCGAAGCGCTCGCTGAAAAACCCCGTCGAAAGACTTTTAAACGGGTGCTAATTATTCTTGCTATCCTTATTCTTACTCTTATCATCGGAGTGGGGATTTACCTGTGGAGCATTGGGCATACCTGGGACTCCAAGACTCAAAAATTTGATTCCATTACGAATTCACAAGGAGATTTAGACTCTTTAAGAAAAAACCTGGGAGACCCGAATAATGATCCAAATATTGTGGGTCCCGATGGTAAAACGGCAGATTCTCTTGCTAATGACCTTGACAAGAATGGTAACGGAATTCTTGACTCCTTAGAGGGTGGTAAGACGCGTCAGGTCGTAAAAGGCGAAGGAACTAATATTCTTCTTCTTGGTAGCGATCAACGTTCAGGGCAAGAAGCTGCAACAGTTAGTGGGGCTCGGGCAGATACTATTATGCTGATGCACATTCCTAAAAACGGGGAAGGTGTTTATTTAGTTTCTATCATGCGTGATTCGTGGGTAAGCATCCCCGGGTATGGAAATGCGAAGGTGAATGCAGCTCTCAACTATGGAGGCATTAGCTTACAAATTGAGACCATTGAACAACTAATTGGTGTCAAGATTGACCATGTAGCAGAAATAGACTTTGATGGGTTTAAAGGACTTACTAACGCTCTAGGTGGCGTTGATGTTCAAGTTCCTTTTGCTTTCCAAACAGGCGTCTGGAACTTTACACCGGGTACCATGCATATGGATGGCAGCACTGCTTTAGCGTTTGTGCGTGAGCGGTATTCTTTTGCATCGGGTGATTATCAGCGTGTACGTAATCAACGTGCATATTTACGTGGACTCTATACGACCATCCAAAAACAGGGGTTTTTGGGTAACATCACTAATTTTAAGAATATGGTGGATGCCTTTAGCGGCTACGTCAAGGTTGATAGTGGTTTAGGTTCTGGTGAGATTCTTCGAATTGCGGCACCTGTCATTAATGGTGGCTCGGCTGCTTTACATATGACGACGCTTCCTAACGCAGGCCCTGGCTGGTCTTATGATGGTCAGTCAATCATTATTATTAATCAGCCTGCTGTTGATTCGTTAACGGAGGCTTTGAAAGCTGATCGTATGCAGGATTTTATGAATACTTATGGGTCTGACTAGGTATGTCTATATACGGGTCTATAGATCCTGCAGATAAAATTTGGGGTAGTCAGCACAGTATCTGACGTGCTGACTACCCCAAATTTTATCCGTATAACGCTATTAATGTTGCACGTGTGTTCTAGCTGGTATAGGAGTTACGGTAACAGTCTGGGATGCATGTTCTTCAGCAGCCAGTCTGAGTAACCGACGACCAAAATACAGAGCGACCGAGTAGAGAGCTCCGCCCATAATTGCTATGAGGACTCCAAGAAGAACACGCCAAATTGCAATTGCTAAGCCAACTATAAGAAGGGTTATACCTATAATTTTGACGAGGGTAAGCAGGCGCGTGTGTTCTTCAGGAAGATCATCGAAAGATACGGGTTTAGCTGCTTTCTCTGGGATAACTTCGTGTGCCGTGATCGCCTCGCTGACTCCGTTTTTTCCTGCAACAGAGGTGATAAATCCGCGAATCTTCTGAGGAAGAATATGCTTCCCTTGAGTGTTTTCCGCTTCAGCTGGGACAAAAGCATCAGGAACCTCATACTTCTTGGCCTCAGGTAGGAGTTCAGGTACATCGTTGGGTAAATCTTTGTACCACTGTTCTGGGATATTCTCTGACCGCACCGCCTGAATAGTTAATGAAAGCTCGAGCCTGTTACCGCGTATCGTGCCCCAGACATTGGTGAGTTTGTCATGTTTCGCAGCATGTTCAATGACAGGAATAAACTGTTCTGATATTTGGGAGCTTAAACGTCCTACATGGGTATCCTCATGGAAAACTTCTACCGAACTGACCATATGCCCATCTGGGTTTTTAACCTGTTGTACTTCAAGTCTTAAAATTACCCGTCCTTCACCTGTCGGCGGCAAAATACTGTGAAGATATTCAGCGTGTCCACTCTCGTCAAGCACCTTGATTGAAGGACCTTGAGGAAGAATAGCTGCTCGCGCTGAGGCATGGTTGAGAGGAAACAGCAAGGTCGGTGACGACAGAAAGAGTTTTCCTACACTTTTAATGTGCGGTCCGCTATCAGCTCGTAGAGCAATAGCATTGAGTTGCAGCTGTGCTGTAGGAGAGAAACCGGAAGCAACAACGCGGGTAATCGCGTTCCAATAGTTTGCAGAATCGTCACGACTTAAACGTCCCACTTTATGATCCCCAACGTATACAGCAATGCTGTTTGCCTCGTAGGGGTTATCAGGTTCTGGAACAAGGCGAGCCTTGCCTTGCCAGGACTGTTCACGGTTGACATGGAGCTCTTGAAAGACTTGTAGAGTCTCAGCCTCATAGTAGTTGTCGGTGACAATTGTGAGGGTTCCACGGTCGCCGAGAGCATAATCGACCAAAGCAAACTCCTTAGGTGGTGATGAATATGTTCTAATTCTCTCACGTTTTTGGGAATAACTAGTACCCTACACGTAAAGTAACTTTTGGGTGACGTTTAAGGAATTGATGAATGTGGTCAAAATCTTGCTTCACGTTAATGAAACCTATAGATAGGCTACAGCCCAGTACAGCGGCGTGAAGAAGAGATACTGTACCAGGCTGTAATGCCTAGAAAGTGCTAGTCGGATAAAGAACTATTGAATTGCTGACCGATCATATTCCGATGCGCATTATCTTGTGCCTCCAAAATGAGCCGACGTAGTGCGGAGGGGGCTGATGGATTCTTGCGTAACCAATCTTGGGCTAGAGCAACTGAAGGATTATCGCTAACCCCGGTTCCTTCAGCGGATCCGTAATTGTAGAGCGAACGAGGGTATAAACCGCGAACTATACGAGTGGCCATACCAATGGAACGGGTGTCCCACATTGATAGGAGCGAATCGAAGAAAGGCTTATAGTAAGGAGTTCGCAGCCCAACATCCCCTCGCAAGAAACCATTTGCTGTTGAGGTCAAGGCGTCGTTGGATAATGAAGAATCTTCCATGATGCGTTTATAAGCGGCTGCTTTGTGGTCGGCATCAGGAATAGCCGCTATCGCATATGCGTAGCCATTCTTTGAGATTGATGACGGGTTATACTGTGCAGCTCGGTCTAAATCAGCAACAGTAACAAGGTTACGCCCCGCCAGGGTACCCAAAGCACTCCACCCAAGATTCTGATCGTAGGGGATACCAGTCGCATCGGCAATATCTCCCACAGTATCTTCAAAAGCTCCTCGGGCGATATCGCGGCAGAGATCTTCACCTTGAGTTGAGTAGGAAGAAATAGAGATAAGCCCCCGAAGCAATATGAGCTGCGTATCGGAGCCAGGTTTGGCGGCAGCGAGCGCTTTCGAGAAAGACTCATAGAGAGCATCATACAAAGGCTGTCGAGACTTGGGGGCACCAAAATTAGTAATAGCGTTTTGGCTGTTCGACACCATACTTCCCAAAAGAGATGCACTGCTCTCACGGGATACGTTCCGTACTACCGCGTCTACGAAAGTGGCAACGGGAAGTCTGGCATCGCGCACGCTTTCCCAGAGAGACCCCCAGATAAGACCGCGAGAAAGAGATGATTCAAGAGTGGATACTCCTGCAATTGCCGCTTGAAGACCATCCTCATCGGTGAGCATGATTTTTGCGTAGGTGTGGTCTTCTGCATTGAGCATAAGTAAGTCAGCTTCACCTACAGTCTTCTTATGCTCTTGGGGCAAAGAGACACGATACTCTGCGATAGGATCGGCAGGGTATTCAAGGGAGAGAGTGCCTGTTGAGACAAGTTTTCCTTCTTGAAGGATAAAAGTTTCAAGCTTTACCACATGCGGGCGACCGATACCGGCTGGCTGAGTGTCGGGTAGCTGCTGAGTGAGGTACAAATCCTGGAGCTTACCATCTTCGCGGTAGACACGTCGAGTACCGAGGGTAGATAGACCAGAAGTCTGTAACCACGCTTGAGACCAGGTCTGCATATCGCGACCTGAAACCTCATTAAGTACATCAAGGAAGTCTTGAAGTGAGGTGTTCCCCCAAGCAAAACGTTTGAAATAGACGCGTGCCGCTTCGATAAAGGTATCAAAGCCTACATAGGAAACAAGCTGCTTCAAGGTGGAGGCACCCTTGGCGTAAGTTATGCCATCGAAATTTTGGGCTGCAGCTTCCAAATGAGGTATATCCGCGACAATGGGATGCGTCGTAGGAAGCTGATCTTGCAGATATGCCCAAGATTTACGGTGATTCGCGAATGTTACCCAAGCATCGTTAAAACCATTAGCTTCGATAGCACCTAGAGCACCCATGAAATCAGCAAATGACTCTTTAAGCCAGAGATCATCCCACCATTTCATAGTGACAAGATCTCCAAACCACATATGTGCCATCTCATGGCAGATAGTGTTTGCGCGACCTTCAAGATCATCTTCGGTAGCACCAGAGACAAAAATGAAATCCTCAGTGAATGTTACGAGACCGGGGTTCTCCATCGCGCCGATGTTATATTCGGGGACGAACGCCTGTTCGTACTTCGGGTAAGGGTAGGGATAGTCAAAGAGATCCTGGAAGAAATCTAAGCCGTTCTTAGTGACTCGGAAGATATTATCGTAGTCAAAATGGGGCTTTAGAGAATGGCGGCAGTACGCCACTAAAGGAATATCGCCGCTGTTAGTAATACTCTGGGGTTTATAGGTATCGGTGACTGTGAAGTATTCACCTGCTAACACTGCGGTAATGTAGGTAGAAATTCGCTCGGTAGGAGCAAAAACGCGCTTAACGATATTTGAGTCAGTCGGGTCGGACACCTCAGATTCTAGAACCCCGTTCGAGCTGACAACCCAGTCTCGTGGGGCTGTGATTCGGAAATTAAAAACAGCTTTCAGATCGGGTTGCTCAAAGTTGGGGAATACACGACGGCAATCGGCGGGCTCATATTGGGTGTAAAGATATACACGCCCATCCGAAGGATCAATATAGCGGTGCAGACCTTCTCCCGACCGTGAATAGTATGAACGCCCGTGAACAGTAAGTTCGTTTTCCTCGGCAAGCTCGGGCAGCATGATGCGTGAGCCATCAACAACCTTGTTGAGGTCAAGCTGCGCGCCATTAAGCCTAACAGAATCGATAGAGTGGTGAATATAATCAATGAAAGTCTGGGCACCAGGCTTATGGGATTTAAACTTAACGGTTGTAACTGTAGGGTATGTCTCGAAATTTTCATCCTTGGCATGGGTCCAATCAAGGTGAACATGATATGAGTCTACGGTAATGAGCGCTGACCGTTCTGCAGCTTCTTCGCGTGAGAGGTTCTCGTTATTCATAGTTTCTATTCTAAACTCTCACATGCAGTACTTCATGGACGTGACCCGAACACTGTACTGTATGTTACTAGAAAGGAACATGGGGAGTACTAAATGTTTAAAAGTGACGGATAACACGTTATATAGATTTGCCTGCTTGTACTTGCCAACCGTATAGTATTACTTGTTGCTTTGAGCAGGCAAAGCCCTCTCAAAGGTAACCTGCGCGGGTGGCGGAATAGGCAGACGCGCTAGCTTGAGGTGCTAGTCCTCGTATTAGAGGGTGGGGGTTCAAGTCCCCCCTCGCGCACATTATAAAGGGTCTCTGATAAACATCAGAGGCCCTTTTCTATTTCACTTTTCCGCAAATAATTGAGCGCCCTATACTCTGACAGACAGAATATAAGGCGCTCGCGACTTGCCTGTAAGGCTACAAGAAAGTTACCTAGGGCAAAAGCTGCGGATCGGTAGTGACGAGGATCTTTACGGCAGTCTCGTTGTGGTTAATCAATGTATCAAATCCCTTGTCAATGAGGTCTTCAAGAGGAATCCTGCCAGTAATGAACGGCTTGAGGTTAATCTTGCCTGACTCTACAAGCTTGATAGTTTCCGGGTGGCTGTTCACGTATGCAATGGTTCCTCGAATATCAAGCTCCTTAAGTACGACCTTCTGAACATCTAACGATGCTGGTTTACCCCAAATTGATACGATCACGGCTTTACCGGTAGGCTTGAGTGCATCCAGAATGAGGTCTAGTGCAGGCTGTACAGAGGTGCATTCAAAGGCTACGTCTACACCCTTATCATCGGTCAGCTTATGAATTTCTGCTAGGACATCAACCTCAGCAGGGGAGAAGGCATAGTCTGCAACTCCAGAATCCAATGCTTTCTGACGGCGTAGCGAGGACAGCTCAGAGATAATGACCTTCGCCCCCTTAGCTTTAAGTACGGCGGAGGTAAGCAGGCCAATGGGACCAGCACCAGTAACTAGCGCAAAGTCACCGTCTTTGATTTCTCCGGCGCGCTCAACTGCATGATAACCGACGCTCAAAGGCTCAATTAGTGCAGCTTCATCTAGCGGAAGGTCTTTAGAGATCTTGTGAACCCAACGGCGTTTTACAGATACCTTCTCTGATAGTCCGCCTCCACGACCAGCAAGACCAATAAAGTTCATGTTCTTAGAAAGATGATAGGTCTTTGAATCTGGGCCGACATCTACAGAGTCTGCAATAATGTATGGCTCAACCACAACATGATCTCCGACTTCAAGATCGGAAATGCCTTCGCCTAAAGCTTCTATGATGCCTGAGAATTCGTGACCAAGGGTTACAGGAGAATCTTCTCCTGAGATTGGATGCGGATGCCCATGTTTAGGGCAGAAAATAGGTCCATCAAGATACTCGTGCAAATCAGTGCCACAGATACCACACCATGCTACTTTGACCAACACTTCACCGGGTTGTACTTCGGGGGCGGGTATGTCCTCAATGCGAATGTCATTACGGTCGTAAAAACGAGCTGCCTTCATGGGATAGACTCCTTTACCTTTGAGGCTCTATATGATGCGCCTAGTGCTGAATGCTCTGTTGTTATCACGCAAACCGACCTGTTACAGCACTAGATTAGTTAAGCGCAGGCTCAATAGCCTACATCTATAACGCTACTCTTCCATGCCAATGTTTACTAGGAAACATAGAAAAAATACTTTATATGACATAAACGTGTAGTTTCAGCCCAAATATCGTATAAACCCACCAAAATTACCAAACTGTAGCCCACTACCAGACAATGTACGAAAACTACTCATCGCAATAGTATTCTAGCTGTGAGTTCCTCTAGATGTGTTTAGGCTTGGGAGGTTCCCTGCCCCCCCCCAGAAATAAGGGTTAAATTATGTGATATTAATCAAAAAGTCATAAAGCCCTTATATGGCTTCTTGGGAGAAAAATATGGTCTTCTAGTAAAAACTCACATAAAAAATCGTGAAAAGAGCAACTAAACCAACATAAACCCCAAAGAACAAGGCATAATAGATAATGGGAACTTCAGAAGACACTCCGTGCTTCTGCCCACATATCAGACAAATCAACAACCCCAAGACAGGGCGGCGACCCAATGAACAACGTAAAATCTACCACTAAACTCGGCATCATCGGCGCAGGCGGTGTTGGATCTGCAACCGCATACGCAGCAACCCTACGTGGCTCTGCAAATGAAATCGTCCTTTACGACATTGACGGCAAACGAGCACACGCTGAAGCCCTCGATATCGCCCACGGTTCTATGTTCGCCCATGAAGCCCAGCTCACCGGCGGAGACGACCTCGAAATCCTGCGTGACTGCGACATGATCATCATTACCGCAGGTGCCCGTCAAGAGCCCGGGCAGCCCCGCCTCGAACTCGCAGGAGCAAACGTACGCATTCTCGAAAAATTACTGCCAAACCTCATGGAAATGTCACCTAACGCAATTTACATGCTGGTTACCAACCCCTGCGACGTACTCACTGTTGTCGCCCAGAAGATCACCGGGCTACCCTCACACCGAGTACTATCTTCCGGTACCGTACTCGATTCTTCTCGACTGCGCTGGCTCGTCGCCAGCAAAGCTGGAGTCTCCATCAAGAGCGTTCACGCAAATATCATTGGCGAACACGGGGACTCGGAGTTCCCTGTCTGGTCGGCAGCTAACATCGGCATGGTACCCCTCATTGACTGGGAATACAACGGCACCAAAGTATTTACTGAAGAAGTACGTGCAGAACTAGCGCATGAAGCGATGCGCGCAGCCTATAAAGTCATTGAAGGTAAAGGATCCACCAACTACGCCATCGGTGTTTCCGCGGCACGAATTGCAGAAGGCTTCCTCCGAGGTCAGAACGCCGTACTGCCAATCTCCACCATTGCAGCAGGCGAACTCTACGGCTTCAAAGACGTAGCACTGTCCCTACCCTCCGTCGTAAACTATGAAGGCGTACAGCGAGTCCTCAGCGTTCCCATGAACGACGAAGAACACAATAAGCTACGCACCTCCGCAGAAGCAATCCGCGCATCCCTGGAAACCCTAGGATTCTAAAGAACATTCCTAAAACACCCTTCTAAACGCGTGCCCAAACACACTGGGTACGCGTTTGTCATACCTTCACAATATGACGCTCTCCAACCACAATAGCCATAAAAGATAGTAGACTAGACACATGAGCACTGACCCCCGCACCGAACTCACTCGTCTACTCGACGCCTTCGAAACACACCTTGACGCCGTCGCCCACCGCACCCGCGAACACGACCCCGTAATCGACGAAGCCTATGTCGAAATTGCAAACGCTTTCGAAGCCTACGAAAACGCCCTCTTCGAGGTACATAACGAAGTAACACCCCTTAGCGTCTACGGAGATGACGACGAAAACTTCGACGAATTCCTCACCGACACCGACGACGAAGACGACGATATCGAATACGAAAAAAACTAACCACACAACCAAACCCTCAGGCCCCGCATCCTAGCCACCCGCCAGAATGCGGGGTTTCTCTTCACACACCACAAACATAAAACCATGAGCACCCCAAAACACTTCCGAGACCACGCTCTCATCCTCCGCACCCAAAACCTAGGCGAAGCAGACCGCATCATCATCATGCTCACCCAAAACAACGGAGTCATCCACGCCGTTGCCAAATCAATCCGCAAACCAAACTCAAAATTCGGTGCTCGGCTAGAACCCTATATGCACACCGACATATCCCTCACCCGAGGCAAAACAAACCTCCACACCATATCCCAAACCGCAACCATACATGCCTATACAGCGACTCTCATGGGTAACTACAACGCCTACACCGCCGCAAACACCATCGCTGAAATCGCAGAGACACTCAACACCAACAGTACCCCCCACGACACCAACCCACACTACCACCTCACTCACGGGGCAATCGCCACACTAGCTCATAACAAACACACACCACAGCGCATCCTCACAAGCTATATCTTACGTGCCATGAAACTCGCAGGCTGGCTCATCTTCACTGACACCTGCACATACTGCAATCAACCCATCACCACTGGGTACCACCCAGCAGGTACACATGGCATAACAGGAACCCTCTGCAAAACTTGCGCCCACCAAAATGACACCCCTACAACACCCATAACTCCCACCGAATATAACTATATACAAGCCCTCTATAAAGGGAACTGGGACACCATAGACAACGCTTCACCTCTCGCGGCACGCAAAATACTCAACCTCACCCTACACACCACCCAAAACTACCTCGAAACCCCCCTCAAGACCCTCACCTACCTCGAACTAGAAACCTAAAAACACCATCAAACACGGTAAAATACTGTAGTAACACACCATCAACCCGGAAAGAATCTCATGCCACAAAAACCACCGGCACACCCCTCCGGAACAACCCCACCCCCCATACCCAAAAAATTCATCCCTCAACACGTTGCCGTTGTCATGGATGGCAATGGACGCTGGGCCAACGAACGCGGACTCCCACGCAACGAAGGACATCGAGCAGGCGAAGCAGCCCTCCTCGACATCGTTGCAGGAGCCATAGAAATGGGCATACCCTATATCAGCGCCTATGCCTTCTCCACAGAAAACTGGAAACGCTCACCCAGCGAAGTATCCTTCATCATGCGTTTCTCCACCGAAGTCTTCAACCGGCAACTCGAAACCCTCAAATCCTGGGGAGTACGTATCCGCTGGGCAGGACGCCGCCCCAAACTCTGGAAAAACGTCATCTCACAACTCGAACAATGCGAACGCGAAACTATCAATAACACCACCTGCACCCTCACTATGTGCGTCAACTATGGAGGACGCGCAGAAATCGCAGACGCAGCCGCAACTATTGCACAAGACGTACAAGCAGGCATCCTCAAACCCTCCTCTATCACAGAAAAAACTTTCCAAAAATACCTCGACGAACCAGACCTACCAGACGTTGACCTTTTCCTCCGATCATCAGGCGAACAACGAATATCCAACTTCCTCCTCTGGCAAAGCGCCTACGCCGAATTCGTCTTCATGAACGTACTCTGGCCAGATGTAGACCGCCTAACCCTCTATAAAGCCGTCGAAGAATACGCCAGCCGCGACCGCCGCTACGGAGGCGCCACCGACAAAATCCCCAGCCCCAAAAACTAACACCACACCACAAGGAGCAAACGATGCGACTATACCCAACCTTCTTCAAAATCTTCTTCGCAGGCATGGATCCCGAAAAAGCACACCACATCGGCTTCTGGGGAGTACAAACCCTTAAAAACCTAGGCATTACTCGCATCCTCAAAAGCTACCTTCAACCCAATCCCAGCCTCCGCACCACAGCCATGGGACTCACCTTCCCTTCACCCTTCGGACTAGCCGCAGGCTTCGACAAAGGCGGGAAAGGTATCGCAGCCCTTGCAGGACTAGGATTCGGACACGTCGAAATCGGCACCATCACCGGACAAGCACAACCTGGTAACCCACAACCACGTTTATTCCGCCTCATCGAAGATAAAGCAGTCATTAATCGTATGGGATTCAACAACGACGGTGCCGCAGCCGCAGGACCCCGAGTCGCATCAGCACGTGCCGATCTAGAAACCGAATACCGTCCCGAGAAGCGCCCCATCATCGGCGTCAACATCGGAAAAACAAAGATTGTAGAACTAGAAAACGCCATAGAAGACTACCTAATCTCAACACGTACCCTAGCCCCACAAGCAGACTACCTCGTCGTCAACGTAAGCTCCCCCAACACCCCAGGACTACGTACACTGCAATCCATCGCAACACTCCGCCCACTCCTACAAGCCGTACGAGAAGAAGCAAACCGAGTCTCACCCCACCGCCATGTGCCTCTCACCGTTAAAATTGCTCCAGACCTTGTAGACGAAGACATAACAGCTGTCGCTCGCCTAGCCCAAGAACTAAAGCTTGACGGGATCATCGCAACTAACACCACAATCGCACGCGAAGGCTTAGGACTCCACACCACCAAAGAAAAAATTAACGCTATAGGCGCAGGAGGACTCTCAGGAGAACCACTTAAAACCCGATCACTCGAAGTCCTACACCTCCTCAAGAAAGAAATAGGCAACAAACTAGCCCTCATCTCCGTCGGAGGAGTAACCAACGCCCAAGACGTACAAGAACGACTAGACGCAGGCGCAGACCTCGTCCAAGGATATACCGCCTTCCTCTACGAAGGCCCCTTATGGGCCGCCCACATCAACCGAGGACTCTACAAAATCCGTCGCTCGCGCCAAAAATAAACCTCACAAAAAGGGTGAGAAACCAAACACGGTTTCCCACCCCAGAAATCATTAAAGACACAGTATCTACTTTGGATACTCCCCATACTTAACAAGAGGATAAGGTCGCCGCATCCGACGAATCATCATCACACGGTTGAACGCATACATACCACTACCACGCTGCACCTCGCCAAACTTAGCAATAACCATCTGTTTAAGCTTGCGCCACATCAACCAGTAATCAATAACCCACAACAGCATCAGAGCATACATGCCATACATAGTCCCGTAGTAGACAGGAGCAGCAGCTACGCCAAAACCGCTCACGACCCACGACGCAACAAGAAAAACAATGAGCAAAATAAGCATTATATCGCCCAAATTCCGGCGAGCATCAATATAGTCGCGAATGTACCGCCGCTGAGGCCCCTTATCCACTATCGGCAGATACTTCTCATCGCCAGTACGCATAGCCTCCCGTTGCCGTGCCCTAAGCTCAGCAGCAGCCTCACGATCAGCAGTCTTCGCCGCGCCACGATCAGCACCGATTATAGGCCTCCTTCGCGCCGCAACCTGCTCTTTACGAGACGGTGTAGGACGCCCTTTCTTCGGCGTGAACTTAGAGTTCTCAGGAACCTCATGCTGTTTCTCTTCTTCAGGCTCGACAGCAGCCTCCTGCGGAGCCTTACCTTTTTTACGACCAAACACCCTACTAGAATAACCAAAAATAATTGCCTACGCCGAATACCAAGACCAAAAATAAAATGTATGCGCCACCCCTGTATAAAGCGTATTGTTAGACGCATGGCCAATTTTCCTCATAAATTCCCAGAACATGATGCGCTCGCAGAGGCGCTTGAAGCCCATTTTGATGAATATCTTACTGAGCTGAAGGATCTAGTCTCTATCCCATCTATCGCATGGGAAGCTTTTGATCTAGCTCAGGTCCAACGAAGCGCTGAAGCTGTGTACGAGCTTGCGAAACGGTCAGGCTTTCAAGAGATAAAAATCCTTTCTGCGTCGTACCACGATGAAACGGGGGAGACACATCAAGGTATGCCAGCGGTAATTGCCACTAAACCAGCTGTTTCAGGGTATCCCACAATCCTGTTATACGCTCACCATGATGTACAGCCTCCTGGCGATAACACGCAGTGGGAAACTGACCCGTTTACCGCAGTTCAGAAAGGCGCTCGCCTCTATGGCCGCGGTGCTGCAGACGATAAAGCAGGGGTTATCACCCATATGGCGGCTTTCCGTTTAGTATCGGAAGTATTAGGCAATGATTTCAATGTTGGCGTAAAGATCTTTATCGAAGGGGAAGAAGAAGCAGGGTCACCCTCTTTCCGCGAATTCCTAGCTGCCTACCAGAAGGACCTAGCCGCTGATTATATTGTGGTAGCAGATTCTGCCAACTGGCGAGCCGGAGTTCCGGCATTAACTACCTCATTACGTGGCGTAGCTAGCGGGGATATTGAAGTTCGAACTGGTAATCACGCAGTGCACTCTGGTATCTTTGGAGGTCCTTTTCTGGACGCACATACGGTATTAGCCCGTTTGCTGGGTACTCTTCATGATGACGAAGGTGCAGTTGTTGTAGAAGGTCTGTACCGTGGTGAAGACCCTAAAGTCGAATACCCTGAACATGAATTCCGCGCAGATTCTGGAATCTTAGACCAGATGTCTCTAGCAGGATATGGATCAATTACATCTCGGCTCTGGCAGCAACCTGCACTTTCCATTATAGGTATGGATATTCCGTCAATTGCCCATTCTTCAAATACCCTTGCTGTTACTTCGCGGGCACGTATTAGTGTCCGTTTGGCTCCTGGTGATTCTCCCGAGAATGCGCACAAAGTTCTGGCAGACCATATAAAGAAGCATGCACCTTATAACGCGCAAGTTAGCTATACTCCTGTCGACTCAGGGTTACCCTTTGCCACAGATGTTGAGCAGGATGGAGCTCAAATCACCTTGTCAGCAATGGCTCAAGCTTGGGGTATATCTCCTGTGCAGACAGGCATGGGAGGCTCAATACCTTTTATAGCGGATTTGAAGGAGAACTTCCCCGACGCCCAGATTCTAGTAACTGGTGTTGAAGACCCAGATACCCGGGCACATAGCGCCAACGAATCGCTGTATGTACCTGATTTTAAACGAGGAATTTTAGCGGAGGCACTGATATTGAGTGCTCTCAGCAGGAATAAGTAGATTAGGAAAGGAAAGCAACTCAAGGAATATACCTCACACACTAAGTACAGAATTCTACAAAGTTGGTATTCTGGACGTAAGAGACCTTGATGCCCCTAGTGAACTTGTGAGTCCGCTGTTGTCGTGAAGAAGTAGGACAGCGTAATCTGACTTTACGAAGGGGAATATTGTCAGGAAAGGACAAACATGACTGAGACTGTAACTGAGCTACCAACACACGGGGTTAACCTTACTGAAGTTGCTCAGAATAAGGTACGTACTTTGCTCGAACAAGAAGGACGTACCGATTTGCGCCTCCGGATTGCTGTACAGCCCGGTGGCTGTTCCGGGCTAATCTATCAGCTCTATTTCGATGAGCGAGTACTTGATGGTGACGCAGTACGTGATTATGACGGTGTGCAGGTTATCGTAGATAAAATGAGTGCCCCTTATCTAGATGGCTCAACTATTGATTTTGAAGACACGATTGAGAAACAAGGATTCTCAATTGATAATCCGAACGCGGCAGGGTCATGTGCCTGTGGCGACTCCTTCCATTAGGAGCATCGATATAACAGAACCCCTAAAAAACCAACTTTAGGGGTTCTGTTACGTTAAAATTCAGTAATTTTCCAGGAAACTCACAATTTCAGTGACAGAGTGTCACCGTAAGAGCAGAATTCGCGGTAAGCTCTAAGGGATAAGTTTTTTATAATTGCCTCAGGTTTACCTGTAGACCTGAGCACTAGCACACACTGCAAGAACAGGAAGGGCCGTCTGTGAGTTCGCAATATCGAACCGGCAGTCGTCGTAAGCGTGCAAGTCTTGTTGGCCTCGGGACTACAGCGACGCTGCTGATGACTGGTTGTTCAATGGATAGGGCAGCTGTAGGCTGGTTACCCACAAAAGCTGGGCATCCGGCTACTGATAATGCCGAGAACCTCATGCATCTCTGGGTAGGTACTTGGAGTGCAGCTCTTGTTGTCGGTCTTATTACTTGGGGCTTGATGCTATGGTGCATCATTGCCTACCGTAGGCGTAAGAACGAAAGTGGCTATCCTCGTCAGCTCAGTTATCACCTGCCTCTGGAAATTTTTTATACTTTCGTTCCAGTCGTTTTGATCGTCAGTATGTTTACGTTTTCAGACCGAGTCGAGCGTCAAGTAACTGGTCCTAAAACGGGTGCCGATCGACAGGTCACTGTTGAAGTATATGGCAAACAATGGGCCTGGGATTTCAACTACACAGATGAAAATGTGCATGTAACTGGTGTACAAGCTCACCTTGATGGCTCACCAGGTAAAGAAGCAGAACTTCCAACGCTTTATTTGCCCGTTAACTCAAATGTTGATGTAGTCCTCAAATCGCGTGATGTGATCCATTCGTTCTGGGTTCCGGCTTTCCTGGAGAAACGGGATACGATCCCTGGTATGACGAACCATATTCATATCACTACCAAAGAAATTGGTGATTATAAGGGTAAATGCGCTGAACTTTGCGGTGAGTACCACTCTGAGATGTTGTTTAATGTCAAGGTGGTCTCACAGGAAGACTACGACAACTACATCAATTCCCTTAAGCAAAATCCCGAGAATCAGGGTATCGCTGGGGACGAATACAACCGTAATCCCAACCAGAACGCGACTCCGCGTCCCGCTAACCAATAAAGGGGTGAAATAGACGTGACTACCCTCGAATATTCAACTGAGAGTGCAACGGCTGTTGCGCCGCGCGTGGTTCCTAAGTCCAAGGGACGCATCTTTGTCAATTGGATTACTTCCACGGACCACAAAACTATTGGGTACATGTACCTGATCTCTGCCTTCATTTTCTTCTGTATGGGCGGAACTATGGCTCTGCTGATGCGTATCGAGCTTTTTGAGCCCGGTATGCAGATCCTGCAGACGAAAGAGCAATTTAACCAGCTTTTTACGATGCACGGTACCCTTATGCTCCTCATGTTCGGCACCCCTTTGTTCACCGGTTTGGCGAACGTGCTTATCCCGCTCCAAATTGGTGCTCCCGATGTGGCATTCCCGCGCTTAAACGCATTGGCTTTTTGGTTCTTCCTTTTTGGGTCGCTAGTAGCGATTGCAGGTTTTATTACCCCGCAAGGTGCAGCCTCTTTCGGCTGGTTTGCATACGTCCCACTAAATAGCACTACTTATAGTCCGTCTGTCGGTGGTGATTTATGGGTCTTTGGTCTTGCTTTGCAGGGATTCGGCACAATTATGGGTGCGGTTAACTTCATTACTACAATTGTGGCAATGCGCGCCCCTGGCATGACTATGTGGCGTATGTCTGTGTTTACGTGGGCAACTCTGATTACTTCAATCTTGATTATTATGATCTTCCCGCCTCTGGCATCCGCTTTGTTTGCTCTAGGTATGGATCGCCGATTCGGAGGACATATTTTTGATCCGGAAAATGGGGGAGCGGTACTCTGGCAGCACTTGTTCTGGTTCTTCGGGCACCCTGAGGTGTATGTGCTTGCGCTACCTTTCTTCGGCGTGACTTCGGAGATTATCCCTGTATTCTCACGTAAACCCATTTTTGGTTACAAAGGTCTTGTTACAGCGACTATTGCTATTGCGGGCCTGTCTGTAACTGTGTGGGCGCACCATATGTACGTAACTGGAGCGATTATGCTTCCGTTCTTTTCGTTCATGACCATGATGATTGGTGTTCCAACCGGCGTGAAGTTTTTCAACTGGATTGGGACTATGTGGCAGGGGTCCATTACGTTTGAAACTCCGTTATTGTGGATCTATGGATTCTTAGTAACCTTCCTCTTTGGAGGTCTGACGGGTATTATCTTGGCTACTCCGCCTCTAGACTTCCATATCTCGGATACTTACTTCGTGGTTGCACACTTCCACTACGTGATTTTTGGAACCATTGTGTTTGGTATGTTTGGTGCATTCTACTTCTGGTGGCCAAAATTCACTGGCAAGATGCTCAACGAACGGATCGGTAAGATTCACTTCTGGCTGGTATTCTTCGGGTTCCACGCGACCTTCTTGATTCAGCACTGGGTTGGCGTTGATGGGATGCCTCGTCGATACGCTGACTATCTGCCCGAGGACGGTTTCACCTGGATGAACCAGTTCTCAACTGTTGGATCCATGATTCTTGCCGTTTCAATGATTCCCTGGTTCTGGAATGTTTACATTACTGCTCGGTATGCTCCGAAAGTCGAGGTAGACGATCCCTGGGGATTCGGTGGATCTCTCGAATGGGCAACTTCTTGTCCTCCGCCCCGCCACAACTTTACTGCATTGCCTCGTATCCGTTCCGAACGCCCGGCTCTAGACCTACATCATCCCGAGCTTTCAACGAATCATGATGTTGCCGCTGCAGCTCTTGCAGCACAGAAGGGAGAGTAAACCGTGAAAGTTCTCGGGAAGGTCTTCCTGTACCTTGGTATATTCTTTATTCCTGTTGGAATTATTTATGGGTTTATGACCAATTTTGATGAGTGGGCCGGGTTTCCCGCGCTCCTCGTGACGGCGCTTATGTGCTTCTTCTTGGCTTTCTTCCTCATGTTTACTGATAAGAAGCTAGGAAGCCAGCCCATGGATAACTACACGGGTGAAATCGCTGAGAGTGCTGGTGAGTATGGGTTCTACTCACCATGGTCTTGGTGGCCGTTTATGATCGGTTTAACGTGCATGATTGTTGTTCTTGGGGCAGCGATTGCCTGGTGGGTACTAATTCTTGCGTTGCCTATCGTAGCAGTCGCCGTTATCGGGTGGGTATATGAATACAACCGCGGTGATCACGCGCACTAATCATATACAGTAAAAGGTGGGGTTACATCATCCATATGGATGATGTAACCCCACCTTTTCTATATTCCAGAGATTCTCGAATAAAGTTCTATCTGCCCCAGATATGTACTAAAAAGGGGAGGTAAGAAAAAGCTAGTTGGATTAATTGTCTGTATTGGCAGCTTATCTGGGGATCATCAAAGCAGCAGAGACGCACCAATATTGATCGGATGAATCTTGGGAGAGTAACCGCCCATATAATCGTGCCCATCGCACGATAATAGTTTTTGCAGAGGCAGCTTCGCTTATCAGTACGCTCGGCTCGAAAGAAAAGACGGCATTAATATGCTCGCAGAAGTGCTCTCTCTGCAAGAATTCTGGAGTCTCAACCTCAAACCTAGGTTGTTGCTACTTTTATCTGTTAATCCGCGAGGCTCCTTCCTGCCTCTAAGAGCCAGCGGCATGATAGTTTGTGACGGGGTATGTGCTTAGTACGCATGAAGTTATTCCATTATGGCATCAGGTATATAGCGATCGCTGATAAGTAAGCTATAATTCTTAGTTTCAGGAATAGGGCCATGCTGCTTATGAGAATTTTTCATGAGAAAGTCTGGACTCCTGGCCTTAGAAGATGGATATGATATTGGGTCAGCAGCAACATTGCTGGAAGAGATACATACGATACAAACGTTGAGGGTTGGTCCCACAGTTTTGTGGAACCAACCCTCAAGTAAACTTATGAAGTTGTAACTTTAGCCCTTAATCTCGGGGCTATCAGAGGAGGCGCCCTCAATCCTTTGAGCTTCATTATGTTCATGATGAGCTTCTTCTAGCTCAGTAGGAGTTACAGGAAGAACGCGATCAGTAAAGAACAACTTCGATAAGGTGCCTCGTGCTTTCTCAAGCATTGTAACCTTCCCCTTAGCATTGGGGCGTGCAGGTATTACATCTGGTGAATCGAAACTAACTAGCTTGTACCGACGATACTCGTCAAGAGGCTTGTGCACCTCAATAAACTCACCATGGGGGAGTTGCACCACTTGACCAGTTTCGATGCCATGAAGCACTAGCTCACGATCTTTACGCTGTAAGGAGAGGCAAATCCTTCGGGTAATCTCGAAACCAAGGATGGGTCCAAGGAAGAAGAGCGCACGCAATACATAAGCTACATCATTTAGCGAGACGTGGAAATGCGTTGCGATCAAATCAGAAGATGCTGCGATCATCAAAACTGAGTAGTAGATGATACCTGCAACACCGGCGCCTGTACGGAATGGAGCGTTACGCGGGCGATCAAGAATATTATGAACCCGATTATCTTTGGTGACCCAACGTTCGATCCAAGGCCACGTGAATAAGAATCCCATCAAGACACCTGCGAGTGCAAAAGGCAGTAGGACATTCAGAACCCATGTTCCACCGAATTGCCATTCCCATGACCATGGCCAAACACCAGGCCATAGACGTAATGCACCGTCACCAAAGCCTACGTACCAGTCAGGCTGAGTACCTGCTTGAACTGGAGATGGATCGTAGGGGCCATAGTTCCATATTGCGTTAATAGTGAAGGTGGAAGCTAAGAAAGCGATGATACCGAAAACTATGAAGAAGAAACCGCCTGCTTTTGCAGCATAAACCGGGCCTACAGGAAAACCAACAACGTTATTGTTGGTACGACCTGGCCCTGGATATTGGGTGTGTTTATGCAGGACAACCATGAACATATGCAGTCCAACGCACAACAACAGAACTGCCGGAATGATCATGATATGCAGGCTGTATAGGCGGCTAATAATGTGTTCACCTGGGAACTCGCCTCCGAAGAAGAAAAGCGAGAGGTATGTACCTACAAGCGGAATTGCGACCATAATGCCATCGACAATTCGCAAACCGTTACCAGAGAGCACATCATCGGGGAGGGAGTACCCAGTAAAGCCCGCCATAATGCCCGTGA
The DNA here is from genome assembly GCF_001814205.1 of Rothia sp. HMSC036D11. Classification (NCBI taxonomy): domain Bacteria; kingdom Bacillati; phylum Actinomycetota; class Actinomycetes; order Micrococcales; family Micrococcaceae; genus Rothia; species Rothia sp. HMSC036D11. The sequence continues at coordinate 211,847 of NZ_KV815315.1, read as the reverse complement.
CAAAGAGGACGCAACCTACAACCCAGTTCAGCTCACGTGGACGGCGGAAAGCCCCTGTAAAGAAGACACGGAGCATGTGGATACAGATGGCCAACATAAACATGAGAGCCGCCCAGTGGTGAATCTGACGGATCAACAGGCCCCCGCGAATATCAAAAGAGATATCTAAAGTAGACGCAAACGCAACAGACATTTCTGTACCCTTCATGGGTACATATGAACCGTCATAGGTAACTGCAGCGGTTGATGGGTTAAACCAGAATGTTAAAAAAGTTCCTGAAATAAGGAGCACTACAAAGCTGTATAGAGCCACCTCACCGAACATAAAGGACCAGTGATCTGGAAAGATTTTTCGGCCAAATTCTTTAACAACCCCAGACATGCCAACACGCGTATCAACAAAATTCGCGATACGCCCAGCGTTGCTTTTAGGTTTGTACTCGTAGCCAGTTGTTGTAGACATTACTTATTTCGCCTCCTTCTCACGCTCTGCACGCATTTCTTCGACGTGCTGACCGCGTTCCCAATACGCGGGACCAACTGGCTCATGGAAGTCGCTCTGAGCCACAAGATAACCATTATCATCGACTGTAATCGGCAACTGTGGGAGTGCGTGACCTGCAGGACCGAATACAACCTTGCATTCATCTGCCGCATCAAAAGTAGACTGATGGCACGGGCACAGCAGATGATGCGTTCGCTGCTCGTACAGCGCGATGGGACATCCAACGTGTGTACAGACCTTCGAATAAGCGACTATACCGTCAACGTGCCAGTTTTTGCGTTCTTCCGAAATCTTCATCTCATTGGGGTCAAGACGCATCAACAAGACAACTGCTTTAGCTTTTTCCTCTAGATAGCCATTTTCATGGCTGAGGGACGTGATGGTCTCCGGCAGAACGTGATAAGCGGATCCGATCGTAACGTCAGAAGCTTTAATCGGAGTCCCAGAAGGGTCGCGTACAAGACGGACACCCTGATCCCACATCGTGTGTTTAAGAACGGCAGGATCATTCGGCCCCAGATCGCGCAGAAACGTAATAAAAGTTAACGGAGCCAGAATAACTGAGCCAATGAGAGTATTGCGCAGGAGAGGACGGCGTTTAATACCTGACTCATCAATAATAGTTTCGATGATTTCTTCTGCCTCGGCGCGATCCTCTTCAGGACGCAAATCGTGCCGCTCCTCAACGAGTTCATGGTCAGGCATAAGCGTACGTGCCCAATGGACAACTCCAATACCAATGCCGAACATAGCGAATGCTATACCTAAACCAAGCAAGAGGTTCTGCAGCTGCAGTCTACTGGTAGGCTCCGTATTATTTACATCAAAGAAGTTACCTTCAACTGATATACCGAAATACGCGACCCAGAATAACAAAGAGCCGAGCATTGATAGTACAAAGAGTAGAATAACTTGGCGCTCAGCACCTTTAGCACGCTTCGAATCCACATCTGTCAGACGTGGACGATGTGGAGGCAGCCCAGGATTCTGAAACTGCTCCTTTGAATCCTCTGAAGAGGTAACTACGGTAACGCTCTGAGCGTCTTGACCGTCACGATGGTTTCCCATGTGTTGCCTCAAATCTTTTCCGATACGAATAGTATGTGCGTATTTATGCTGAGCGAGAGGTCAGCCAAATAACAAAGATAAGCACGATCCCTAGACCGACACTCCAAATCAACAGACCTTCAGCGACAGGACCTAGAGAGCCTAGCTTAAGACCACCAGGGGAAACGTTTTTTTCCTGTGCTTTCAAATAGGTGATCACATCACGCTTCTCTTGCGGGGTAAGGTTTGCGTCGTTGAAAACAGGCATATTTTGAGGTCCAGTTTCCATGGCTTCATAGATATGTTGTTCGCTAACACCCATGAGAGAAGGAGCAAACTTCCCTCGGGTAAGAGCACCACCCGCACCAGCCGCGTTATGACACATTGCGCAGTTGGCTAGGAAGACACGGGCACCATTTGCGGCATCGCCTTTGGTGGTATCTAGATTCTCTGCTTCAGGTATTGCAGGACCGGCGCCCAACGAAGCAACATATGCAGAGAGCTGCTTCGTCTGTTCCTCGTTGAACTGACCAGGTTTGACTTGAGCCTGTGTACCCTGCATCTGCATAGGCATGCGGCCGGTACCAACCTGAAAATCAACTGCAGCTGCACCAACACCGATGAGCGAAGGACCATCAGCGGTGCCTTCAGCGTTCATTCCATGGCAGGTTGCACAGTTGGCTTGGAAGAGTTTTTGACCAGCGTTTACATCATCTTGAGTGTATGCATGGCTTGACTCGGCCTTGGCCTGATTGGTGGCAGTGGCAACTGTGTAGAGACCACCAGTAAGGATGAGGGCCAAAGCAAGCAACACAATAGCTGCAAGCGGGTGACGCCGCTTCTGTGAAAGTGCCTTCACGTCTTTTGTTCCTTGTGTGTGCTAGTAAAAATGGATACGGACGGGGCGAGAGTGTTGGACTGTTATTTGACGAAGTACACCACGGCAAATAGAGCGAGCCACACGACATCTACAAAGTGCCAGTAGTACGAGACAACGATTGCACTAGTGGCTTCGTAATGACCAAATCGCTTAGCGACAAATGCGCGACCAATGATCAGGAGGAAAGCTACTAGACCAGCTGTCACGTGTAACGCATGGAACCCTGTTGTGATGTAGAAAGCGGATCCGTAAGCGCTAGATGCAATGGTTACGCCTTCTGAAACCAAGGTTGCGTACTCATAAGCCTGGCCACAGACGAAGATTGCGCCCATGATGAAAGTCAACACAAACCATTCAGCCATACCCCATGCCTTAATATTCAGCAAAGAACCGGAGCGGCGTGGTTTGAGCTGTTCTGCGGCAAATACGCCCATCTGGCATGTCACAGAACTCAGCACAAGAACGATTGTGTTGATAAAAGCGAAGGGAACGTTAAGGATATGTACATTATCAGCCCAAATGTCAGGACGTGATGCCTTAAGGGTGAAGTACATAGCAAAAAGCCCGGCAAAGAACATCAGCTCTGATGCCAACCACACGACGGTACCAATGGCGACCGTGTTGGGTCGGTTAAGAGCCGGATGTGCCGGCCTGCTGGGGTTATTGGTTACAGTTGTCACATAGACATTATGTCGCTAAAACTTGCGAAGAGCGAATACATAACCTCTTAAATCTTGCGATGTGTTGGGAAAATCCTTAGAGTTCCCTGTAAACTAGCGGTTTTTACGAGATTTGTGCGACACGCTCTATGTGTAATGTTTTGGTAAGTTCGTGGGGGAGAGAAGCCTCAAAGCTGTGGCACCCTATGCGCTGGCAGCAGATGAATCCTGCAGGAAGGTTAAAATCGGGAGTATGGATATAACTGCACATGAGTCATTAACCTGGAAATACATTTTGAATCAGCTCATCTCTGGGCAGGATCTCGGTTCTCGTCATGTGGATTGGGCTATGGATGAAATTATGACTGGTTCAACGCCTGAACCTATACTCGCTTCCTTCCTGACATCGCTCCACATGAAGGGGGAGACCTCTGAAGAGTTAGGTGCCCTTGCGCGAGGAATGCTTGCAAAAGCTGAAACTATTGATCTTGATGTACACGCGGTTGATATTGTAGGCACTGGCGGAGATCAGCAGAATACCGTCAATATATCCACCATGGCAGCCTTGGTTATTGCTGGTACAGGTGCGACAGTTGTTAAACATGGTAACCGGGCGTCAACCTCTAAATCAGGGTCGGCAGATGTCTTGGAGGCGCTAGGTATTCAGCTAGATATGCCGATTAAGTCTGTTGCCGCGTGCGCTCGGCAAGTAGGAATCACCTTTCTATTTGCAATGACTTTTCATCCCTCCATGCGGTTCGTAGGGCCGACTCGAAAAATGTTAGGTATACCAACGGCTTTTAACTACCTAGGACCCATGACAAACCCTGCGCGAGTGTCATCATCTGCAATTGGGGTAGCTAATCCGCAGATGGTAGAAAAGATGGCTTGGGTTTTCGCGAATCGAGGTGACCATGCTCTTGTATTCCGGGGGGATGATGGGCTTGATGAATTGACAATTGCTACAACTTCCCAGATCTGGGAAGCAAGTGGGGGTACTCTTCAGAAGTATGTCTTTAATCCCGAAGGCTATGGAATTGAGCGTTCTTCATTAGATAGCCTGCGAGGGGGAGATGCTGAGTATAACGCCAGTGTGTTTCGCGCAGTATTAGCTGGGGAGGGCGAGTCGGCAAAAGACTCGTTGCATGCAATTCGTAATGCAGTTCTTATTAATGCGGCGGCCGGTCTGATAGCTTACCGAAAAAACGACGGCAGGAGTTTTGAGGAACGGTACACAGAAGCCTTGGCGGATGCACGCCAATCTATTGATACTGGGGCAGCAGCTCAAGTTTTGAACGCCTGGGTAGAGTTTAGCCACCTGGTGGTAGAAACGCCGAGTCCGTAAAGCGCCTATTCATGTAAATAGAAGAGTTTGGTGTATCTGCAGCTTTACTGGACATTGAGGAGAAAGAAGCTGCTGGGGTGAAACCGTCTTTACAAGGGCGCACTGGAAGCTAATCCGGTTCAATTACATGGAAGATTGAGCGGCTGTGGTTTTCTGACTCTACTTTACATAATGTATATTATCGGCTATTTGTAGTGTTGTGAGTTTGTGTGAGTAAACTCTTTGATTGGTGATGCACCTCATGGAATAATGTTTGTATAGCTTGGGCGCTCTATTGCGTTGGATTATTGTGCCTACGATGAGGAGGAAAATATGGATTGGCTCTTTGACAGCCCATGGACATTTTGGCTGATGCTAGCTTTGCTCTTTGCGATAATTGAGATGCTGTCTCTAGATCTCTTTTTCTTGATGCTTTCCCTATCTGCCCTCATCACATCGGCTATTTCACCATTGATCGAACATTTCTTCGCTCGAGGAATAGTTTTCGCGGTTTTGTGCATCCTTTTTGTGCTTATTCTACGTCCGCCTCTTCTGAAACGCCTCAATCGCTCTGCCGGAAATACCGTTACAAATGCCAAAGCCCTTAGGGGTAAAACTGTTCTTGTGACAGAGGATGTCACTGCTGAATCTGGTTTAGTGCGTCTTGAAGGCGAAATTTGGACAGCACGTACTTCAGGAGCTCCTATCCCCTCCGGTTCCTACGCCCAGGTCGAAACTATTAACGGCGCTACAGCGTTTGTGTACCCGCATGTATCAACTTTGCCAGAAGGATCAGCTATTACCCCTGAAGCTGAATAAAATGTTCCATATACGCCCCTAAATTTTGTTATTAATCACCGAAAAAGAAAGTAGGTAATGAAGATATGGTCCCAATTATTCTTCTTGTGATTCTCTTCATTTTTGTTCTTATCTTGTTGGCTAAAACCATCCGGGTGATTCCTCAAGGTCGAGCAGGAATCGTTGAGCGTCTTGGTAAGTTCCGAACCGTGCTAGAACCCGGTTTACATATGGTGGTACCGATTATTGACCGCGTGCTACCTCTAATTGATGTCCGTGAGCAGGTTGTCTCGTTCCCCTCGCAGTCCGTGATTACCGAAGATAACCTTGTGGTTGGGATCGATACCGTTGTTTACTTTCAGGTAACAAGCCCCAAGGACGCAACCTATGAAATTACGAACTATATTCGTGCTGTTGACGAGCTCACCAGTGCGACCCTCCGTAACGTAGTCGGTGGTCTAAACCTTGAGCAGACCTTGACCTCTCGCGATCAAATCAACGCGGAATTGCGCGGAGTTCTTGATGCTACAACCGGCCGTTGGGGACTACGAGTATCTCGTGTCGATATTAAAGAAATTCAGCCTCCACACTCTATCCAGGACTCAATGGAGAAGCAGATGCGTGCAGAGCGTGATCGTCGTGCTGCCATTCTGACGGCCGAAGGTCAGAAGCAGTCAGATATTCTGACGGCTGAAGGTGAATCTAGGGCTGCTATCCTTCGCGCGGAAGCTGAAAAACAGGCTCAAATTCTTCGAGCTGAAGGTGACGCTCAATCTGCAATCCTTCGAGCTGACGGTGAAGCTGAAGCTGTTCATAAGGTATTCGAAGCCATCCATCAATCTAACCCGAGCCAGCAGCTACTCACTTATCAGTACCTGCAAACCTTGCCCAAACTCGCTGACGGCCAAGCTAATAAACTCTGGTTTATCCCCACAGAACTTGGCGATGCTTTGCGAGGTCTTGGCAACGCATTCGGCAATTTGCCGGTATCGGACATAAACGATGGATCGACAAAAGCAGCGTATACAAAGCCTGATACTTTTGAGGCCCCATCTCAAGGATATGGCTTCAATAGTTAAGATAGTTTAGCTTGACTTCGCGAATAACTGTCTCTAATAGTTGGGCGGCGGAGAATATTCTCGATATAATGGATGTTTTAGACGTTCGAGGGAATAGCTCTCCCCCGCCCAACGTTATGCAGCCGCTGAGTATCTGCGGAAACCCTTTCTGGAGTCTGGAGGAATTGTGAGCGATCGTAGCCTGCGTGGTATGCGTCTTGGAACTCAATCTATGGAAACCGAGTCCAATGTACAGCCTGCACCCCGTCAACGTGTAGAGTACCGAACCACTGATGGTGACCGCGTATTTGTGACCTTTGCTGCTGAAGCTGAAATTCCACAGGTCTGGGTTGCTAAAACTGGCAAAGAAGCATATCTTGTCAACGGCGAGAGTGACGCCCAGAATGACGATGATAAGCCAGCTCGTACACACTGGGACATGCTGATGGAACGACGTAGCGTTGAAGAGTTAGAGAAGACTCTAGAAGATCGGTTGGAATACTACCGTTCTCATTATGCACTGTAGGATACATTCATAATGCATAAGGGAGAGGAACCCTTTTAGAGGCTCCTCTCCCCTTCTTGTGCACATGAGAAATAACTAGTCAATCATATGCTCTACCTCCATCGGGACCTCGCCTTTGAAGAAGGCAGGACGGAGGTAACGTTGATACACCATAACGCAAATTCCTAAGAGAAGAATCGCGACACTTAAGCAGAAAACTAGCCCGACTCCCCCAATTTCAGACCCCGAGCCATGATGGGGATCCATGGAATCATAGGTCGTCTGAATGAAGAAAACAAGAAGCATAATGCCTCCCAAAAGGGGAAACAAAAACTTATTCACAAATGATTTAAAGCCTGATGAGAAGGCCACCTTTCGAAAATACCATACACAAGCAAATGCCGTCACACCGTAGTATAAACAGACCATCAAACTCAAAGCGGAGATGGTATCCCAAAGCACAGAGGCTGAAATAAAACGCATAAGAACGTAGAACAAGGTAGCAATCAGACAGGAAGCGATGGTCGCATAACTAGGTGATTGGTACTTTGGGCTAATACTCGCAAACTTAGGCCCGAGTGCCTTGTAATATCCCATGGCTAGCAATGTTCGAGCTGGTGAAACTGCCGTGGATTGTAAAGAGGCTAAGGCCGAAATAAGAACTGCGAAAGACATAATAATTCCGAGAGAACCTAGTACAGGTCCCGAAAGAACAGCAAAAATATTCTCCTGGTTATCAGAGTTTCCTAGACCCAGACCTTCTGAGGACGTACCCGCAAATGCCAAAGTCCCCACAGAAATTAACAAGTACAGTAGAACTACTGTGAAGATAGTGCCAACAGCTGCGTGACCGCTAGTTGTATGCTCGCCTTCTGTTTCTTCATTCATAGTGAGGACAGCGTCCCAACCCCAATATATGAAAAAGACAAGAGATATACCGGAAGAGAAAGCTGAGAATGACTCGATTCCGAAGGGGTTAAACCATTCAAGAGTTGGAGCAAGGTTAGCAAACCCAGTATTTGTGACCGCTTTATAGAGAGCGACACCCGCAAAAATAGCGAGTACGACAAGCTGGAAAATAATGAAAACAGTTTGGATCTTCTGAGTCGCATCCAGCCCGCGGTATGTGATGTAACACCCGAAACCCATCAAGGCTAAGAATGTGCCGATATTGATAAAGGTATTACTTGAAAGCGTCGCTAGATCTGGGTTAGAAAAAACCTGAGACAAAGCCAGGTAAAAGAAATCTACAGCTATACCTGCGAGGTTTGAGAGAACCAAGATGGTAGCTGCTAATAGTGCCCAGCCTCCGAGCCAACCAACCCACGGACCGAATGCTTTGGTTGTCCAAGTGAATGTTGTTCCCGCATCCGGCATAGCAGCGTTAAGCTCTCGGTAGCCAATAGCTACCAATAGCATAGGGATAAACCCAATGAGAAAGATCGCGGGCATGTGCTCCCCCGCTACAGCTCCTACAGGACCCAGGGCCCCCGATAATGAGTATGCGGGTGCTACCACAGAGATACCAATAATAATGGAGCCAAAAAGAGATACAGATCCGGAAGATAATCCCTTTTTGTTAGCGGCGCTTGTATCAATAGCGCCGTGGGGGTTATTTGATGCAGAATCTTTGGCTAGACTCTGACCTTTATGTAACTTGTGGGGTTGATTATTCTGAGACAAGGTGCTCTCCCTCTATCGGAGTGTCGTCGCCAGACGGTGTGTGCTTATAGCGACCTGCTCAATATGCGATTTAGTCTAATTGATCCAGAACAGTAGTAAAATCACCTGAATTTTTGTCTACAAGGTGTGCGCATAATAGCTATAGGTAAATAACTGGCGCATGTGTGGAATAGGATTAGCTGTGACAAGAGCCCCGATCGTTATATGAGGTATGACCGGGGCCCTGTAAGCCTCCAAAAAATTATGAAACGCTTCGAATACCTTCGATAAGAATATTCATTGACTGTTTTAGGAGCTCGTCACTGATAGTAAGCGGAGGAAGCAGACGAATAATGTTGCCGTAAGTACCACAAGTAAGAATAAGTACTCCTCGTTGCTGACAGTAAGCAGCGATATCCTTGGCCGCCGTGGGATGCGGGGCTTTAGAGATAGAGTCTGCTACGAACTCCAGTGCGAGCATAGCACCGCGTCCGCGGAAATCCCCTACAATGTCTAGTTCATCAACAAGCGGGGCTAACGCTGCTGTCACCAGTTTCTCAATATGCAGAGCTCGTGCGTTCAAATCAAGATCCTGCATAGTTTCAATAGCCGCAAGAGCAGCCGCACAGGATACAGGATTACCACCGTATGTTCCGCCTAATCCTCCTGGTTGAACTTTATCAAAAAGCTCTGCTCGGCCGGTGACAGCTGAAAGCGGCATACCACCAGCAATACCCTTAGCGGTGGTGACCAAATCGGGTTCAATCCCCTCGTACTCACTCGCAAACCATTTGCCAGTGCGGCAGAAACCAGTTTGTACTTCATCAGCGATAAAGACGATGCCTTTTTCACGTGCCCATGCAACCAGCGTTGGCAAGAAGCCATCGGCGGGAACAATGAACCCCCCTTCACCCTGGATAGGCTCGATGAGAATTGCGGCTACATATTCTGAACCAATTTGCTTCTCAATCATGTTGATGGTGCGTTGAGCTGCCTCTTTACCATCCATGCTCTGATCGTCCCGGTAAGGGTAGCTCATAGGAGCACGATAGATTTCAGGAGCAAAAGGACCGAAGCCTTTCTTATATGGTGCTACTTTTGCAGTCAACGCCATTGTTAAATTGGTTCGCCCATGGTAGGCATGATCAAAAACAACTACGGCATTGCGACCGGTAGCTGCACGAGCAATTTTTACAGCATTTTCAACTGCCTCCGCACCAGAGTTGAAAAGTACTGAGCGTTTCTCAAAGCGTCCCGGTATTAGCTCGTTTAGTTTTTCAGAAACTGCTATATACCCCTCATAAGGAGTAACCATAAAACATGTATGGGTGAAGTGCGTGACCGATTCTTGAACTGCTTGTACCACCTTGGGAGCTGATGCACCAACAGTTGTGACTGCGATACCCGCTCCCAAATCAGCCAACGAGTTACCATCAACATCAATAATGACGCCACCGTCTGCATCAGCCGCGTAAACTGGGAGCCCCGAAGCGACAGATGCAGGAACAGCTTGTGAGCGACGATGTGCAAGAGCACGTGATGAGGGGCCGGGAAACTCGCCAATAAGTTTTATCTCTTGAGGAAGACGATACATCTCTACCATGAGACTACCTTTCAAAGGAAAACGTAGCATAAGCTACATGGATAATATGTGAATTGTGAAGAGACGGTACAGCACCTAGACAACAGAGCTGTACTGCTCCACAAGCTCTTCTCTAATGTGTGATGATGCAGGACTCTTTTTTGCCGAATTGCCGAATGAGCCTGGAGAAGCTGTTCTTTATGCGCTCAAATCACTCATGACGTGCTTAACGCGTGTGTATTCTTCAACGGAGTACATGGAAAGATCCTTACCATAACCCGAGTATTTGAATCCACCATGGGGCATTTCAGCAGTCAGAAGTACGTGCGTATTAATCCAAACCGCTCCGAAATCAAGATCGCGAGAAACTCGCATAGCAGTACCATGATTTGACGTCCAAACTGATGACGCCAACGCATAATTTACATCGTTAGCAAGCTCAACGGCTTCTGCCTCTGTAGTAAATTTTTGGAGCGTAAGAACTGGTCCGAAGGTCTCTTCTTGGACAACGGAATCGTCTTGATTGACTCCGCTCAGCACTGTAGGCTCCACAAAAAAGCCACGAGTGCCGCACTGTTTGCCGCCAGTTTCAACTGTGACATGTTCAGGGAGGCTGTTGAGCTTATTCATGACGGTCTTAAAGTGGTTGATGTTGTTCAACGGACCGTAGAAGTTCTTTGAATCGTCTTCGTGCCCAGTAGCTGTATCTTTTGCTGCAGATACCAGCAGATCTCGGAACTTGTCGTAAACGCTGTCTTGAACGAGTACGCGAGTGACTGCTGTACAGTCCTGGCCAGCATTGAAATAACCGAAGTCTGCGAGCATGCGCGCAGTACGAGGCAAATCCGCGTCTGCAAAAACAACTGCTGGCGCTTTACCGCCAAGCTCCAAATGAGAACGTTTCAGACCAGCTGCAGCGCCGGTAGCAACTGCCTGACCTGCGCGTACTGATCCGGTAATAGAAACCATGGCAGGGGCCGGGTGCCCTACCATAGCTTCACCAGTTTTACCGGTTCCCAGCACAACGTTGACAACACCTGCGGGGTATATTTCCCCTATAAGCCTTGCCAACTCGAGGGTGGATTCTGGTGTGGTGTCAGATGGCTTGAGAACTACAGTATTCCCGGCAGCGAGCGCGGGTCCCAACTTCCATAATGCCATCATGAGGGGATAGTTCCAGGGGGTTACTTGGGCGACGACGCCGATGGGTTCGCGTCGTACGTATGAGGTGTGTCCTTCCATGTATTCGGTTGCTGCTTTTCCTTCTAGGGTGCGTGCTGCCCCTGCGAAGAAACGTAGCTGGTTGGCGCCGACGAGGACTTCTTCGTCACGGATGAGTTCTCGGGGCTGTCCGGTGTTGCGGTGTTGTGCTTCAACGAGTACGTCGACGTTTTCTTCGAGCGCATCTGCGAGCTTGAGGAGAAATAGCTGGCGATCTGAAGGTGTCGTATGTTTCCACGTTTTGAATGCGTCTTGAGCCGCATGCATAGCGGTGTTGACGTCGTCGTCGGTGGATACTGGTGCTTGTGCTATGACTTCGCCGGTTACGGGGTATACGATGTCGAGTACCTCATCAGAGGTGGAATCGACGAACTTGCCGTTGATGAAATTCTTCAAGCGCTTCATAACGTTCTCCTTTGGGGTTTGGACTTACGTAGGTTTGTAAGTTTGTGTGTGCTCGTTTTTCCTTGTGGGAAGGTAAAACGAACCCTTCGAGAAATTGTTGTGTTGTGCGTATCTTGGATGGTTTTTGGGTGGTTTAGCTGGCGTATGGGTCTTTGATGCCGATGTATTGTGTGTAGGTGTATTCGGCGATGCCTTCGGCGGCTCCTTCCCGTCCTAGTCCGGAATGTTTAACGCCTCCGAATGGGGCTGCAGCGTTTGACATGATGCCGATGTTGAGGCCTGTCATGCCGACTTCTAGGCGGTCTAGTGTTCGCAGAGCGCGGGATGTATCTGTTGTGTAGACGTAGGATGCTAGTCCGTATTCTGTGTTGTTGGCGAGTTGGATTGCTTCTTCTTCGGTAGAAAAGGTGATGATGGGTGCTACGGGTCCAAAGATTTCTTCTTGGATGACGCGTGCATCGTGAGGAACGTTGATGAGGACTGTGGGTTGGTAGAAGTATCCGGGACCGTCTTGGGGATAACCGCCGACCAGAGCTTGGGCGCCTCGGTCGAGAGCGTCTTGTACAAGTTCGTGGATGGAATCTACTGCTTTTTGTTCTATGAGGGGGCCACAGGTGGTGTCCGGGTTTAGACCGTTGCCGGTTTTGAGATTTGCGATTTTCGTCGCTAATTTGGTGGAAAATTCTTCGGCACGGGATTCGTGGACTAGGAATCGGTTTGCGGCGGTGCAGGCTTCGCCCATGTTGCGCATTTTTGCTCCCATGGCGCCTTCAATGGCTTCGTCGATATTTGCGTCTTCGAAGACGATGAAGGGGGCGTTTCCGCCGAGCTCCATGGAGGTGCGTAGGACATTTTGCGCTGCTGATTTTAGAAGGGCTTTGCCAACGGGGGTGGAGCCGGTGAATGAGAGTTTGCGCAGGCGTGAGTCTGCAAGGAGAGGATCTGAGACGGCTGATGCAGTTGCTGATGCAACTACGTTGAGTACTCCTGCTGGTAGCCCCGCATCGAGCATGGTTTGTGCGAAGTATTGTGCGGTTAGGGGTGTGAGCCGTGCAGGTTTGAGAATCATTGTGCATCCTGCTGCTATTGCAGCTCCGGCTTTGCGTGTTGCCATAGCTAGTGGGAAGTTCCATGGGGTGATGAGTAGGCATGGTCCTACGGGTTTATGCTTTACCAGTATTTGGTTTTTACCTTCGGGCGTGGGCTGGTAGCGTCCGTAGTCGCGTACGGTTTCTTCGGAGAACCATCGTAAGAATTCGGCTCCGTAGACTACTTCTCCTCGTGATTCTACGAGAGGTTTTCCCATTTCGAGGGTCATGAGGGTGGCGAACTCTTCGGAGCGATCGGTGATGAGGTCGTATGCCCGTCGTAGTATTTCTGCACGTTCACGCGGCGGCGTGTGTGCCCATTGGTCTTGAACCTGGCATGCTGCGTCTAGGGCCGCTATGGCGTCTTCAGGTGTTGCTGATGCTAAGGTCGTGAGCTTTTCTTCGGTCGCTGGGTTGAGGACATCGAACGTCTCCCCTGCGGATCCTTCACGCCAAGTGTCGCCGATGAGTAGCCCAGTGGGTATTTTGTTGATAAGTTCTTGAAGATGTTGTTCCATTGTTTTCCTTTCCTTGGGGTGATAGTACGGCGGTGTATATCACGTGAGGAGCTGTGCTATTGCTTGATGATGGGGATTGAGCCTGTCCACGGCTGCTGCTGGGAGCCTTTGCGTCCAGGGTGGTAGTCGCGTGGTACTACGACGAGGGGAATAGGAAGTTTGGTCATGATTTTTGCGGTTGTTGAGCTTAGGAAGAGTTCTCCGCGTTGGGCTAGTTTGGAGGATCCGGCCATTAGCACGGAGTCTTCATTCCAGTGCACAGAATCGACCGCTTCTACGATGGTAGTTCCTGCGCCTACGGCGATGCTTAGCTGCTGCGGGTTTATTGGTTTGACTGCGGATTGATCTACGAGGTCTTGGATGATGCTGCGATAGGTTGTATCGTCTAGGTCTTTTCCTTCTTCGTAGAGTGAGACTAGGCGTACTGGTATGCCTGTTCGGTTTTGGGTGGCTATGGCTTCTTCGACAAGGTTTATGGAGTCGATGTCTGGGGATACGGCGCAGTCGAACTGTTTGATCGTGTGTGAAGCGCTGTATTTACGTGGTGCTAGAGCGACGGGAATGCGTGAACGGTGTAGAAGAGCGTTCCCAACCGCGCCTAGTGAGTGCCAAAGCCAATTTCCGGTGTTACCGCCGCCCACTATAATGAGTCCGGCGTCTATGGCGTCAGCTAGCTCTAATAGACCGCTGACTGCGGAATCGGCGCGGCGCAGGTGGAAGCGGGCGATTACTTGGGCGGGCACGTAATGTTGTGCTTCTTCAAGCCATTGAACGGCTTGCTTTTGGAGTAAGTCTTCGAAGTTGGATCGTGGCGCTGCAAGGCGAGGACTTTGCGGTTTAATGACGTACACTACGTCCAATTCTGCACCTAGGGAGCGAGCTAGTACGACTCCTAGTTGGAGAGCTGAACGGCCCCGTGCATCAGGCGAATATCCTACGACGTATTTCATGTTTCCCATCCGTATTTTGGGGAGCTTTACTGGGTATGTCATTCTTTAGTTCACCCAGTAAAGCTGCCCGTGTGTGCGTTACGATGCGAATGATCTTATTTGAGTTTCGCGGCTAGCAGTTTTGCTGTTTTTTCTCCCATGCGTATAGCGCCATCGACATGCTGGTAGCCTTCGGCAGCAATGTCTGAGCAAGACCAGTAGATTGGTCCTACTGGGGTTTCTTGGTCTGCGCCGTAGCGATGCAGTCCCCCAAGATCATAGCTAGCTGCGTATGCACCACGAGTCCATTCTTCGGCCCCCCAATCTGATTCGTAGTACACCACAGGATTTTTTGTTTCTTCTCCGAGCATTTGCGCCATGGAGTCTAGGATGCGTTCTTTGCGTTCCTCGGCGCTGATGGTGAACATTTCATCCGCTGCTTCGTCGGAGACGAACCCTACTAGAGTGCCGCGAGCTTCTTCTTCTCCAGTTGCTGGGTCGTAGTTAGTGTTGTCGTAAATCTCTTGTACCAGGTTATTAGCGGCAAAACAGGTTCCTGAGAGACCTTTGTCCCGCCAGAACGGTGTGGGGTAAACAGCGTGCACCTTGATAACCAAACCAAGGGACTGGTGCTGATGCATCTGATGCTGCCGGCGGTCTAGGGCTGGCACAAAATGGATACGCGAGTATAGGTTCGGGGGAACCGCAACAACAGCGTATTTTGCACGAACAGTGATGTTTTTCTCGGGCGAAGCTTTTCCATCTTCAGAGAAGGCTTCGGCTTCAGCAAGTACGGGGTATTCTCCGTCTTCTTGCCAGCGCAAAACGCGAACTGGGTGTTCAAGAATTATGTTCTCTTGTCCTACTTTGTCTGCGAGAGCTAAGGAGACGGACTGCATACCGCCCAAAACGCGTTTATCGAGAATAAAATCTTCATCGACAAGGTTGGAGAAAGATCCGGCGGATGCCGCCATAAGTACTGCCTGTAAAGCTGAGAATGCATGAGCCGGCTTAGTAAGCATGCCGCCAGCAATGAAGAGCCCAATATTGTTACATGCTTCTTCATCGTTGGATTGTTCGCGGAGCCAATGGTGAAAGCTGATTGTATCAAGTTCGCGTGCCTTAGGGTGCGCCCAGGGCTTCTCGGCCCCGATCTCTGCTGCAAGCTCATCCAAGACTTTGATGAGTCGTTTCATTTCTTGCTGGGTGTGCTCGTTGGCGGGGAACATGTCTCCGCTGTAACGGTGCATAGTACCGTCAGGGTCGCGGTAAAGGTTTTCACCTTCACGGTAACGAGAGAAGGTCTGAAGCCCGAGTTCTTCAACGAGTTCGGTGAGAACAGTCTGATCGGGGGAAATCCATTGTCCGCCGATTTCAAGGAATGCGCCGTCAATATGGTTGTTCCATGTGCGCCCGCCTACACGTTCACGCGCTTCAAGGACTGCAACGGTATGTCCTGCTTGCTGCAGTCGGTATGCTGCAGTGAGTCCGGAAGGACCTGCGCCGATAATTACGACGTCTCGGGTCAGTTCATTCGTAGTTTCGTTCTTGGCCGTCATGGTTAAACCCTTTCGCTCAAAGAATCACAAAACGAATTGTGTTCGTTTTAGTGTATCCCAGAACACAGAAATTACAAATCTAAGGGCATTTATGAAGCGTAAAATTTCTGATGGCATGTTTTATAACTGCTCACAGACGGGACGGCAGTACACGCCGAAAGCAAAGAAATAGTAAAGGATTTATCGTGATCTCTTCCCCCGTGCGACGCGCTGGACGCCCCTCTTCGACAGTGTTAAGCACATCCAAAATTGTGCGGTCAGCACGTAGACTTTTGGCCGATCAAGGAAATTTCACTATGAGCGCACTTGCTCAGAAACTAGGCGTCGCACCCTCTTCCTTATACAATCATTTTCAGTCTCGTGACGAAGTACTGGGAGCTATAAGCGATGCGGTCATCAATGACATTACGCTGGAGCCCCTGATACGAGCGACTAAAATTCTTAACGAGCAACACCTATCCCCCACCGAAAAGCTAGAACTCTGGACTGAATCTTTGAGTCTGTGGGGGAAGTCTTATCGAGACGCGTTCAGTGAGAGCACCGATTTGGTAACAGCGCTCGCATTGACCCCAATTGATCGGGCCCCTCAGACGTTACATATGTATGACGTCCTCGTTCAGACGTTAAGAGCTTTTGGGTGTCCAGATTATAAAACTTTAAATGTTATTGAATCTTTAGAGGCATTCCTGCTGGGATCCGCAGTAGATGCCCACGCCCCCGAATCTATCTTTAACCCTGCAGCTTCAGCAGATGAGTATCCATATTTACAAGACGCATATACAGCGCTGCAGCGTAGCTCGCAGACGCCAGCAGAGAACGCATTTAGCTTAGGACTCGAGGCGATTCTTCATGGTCTGGCGCGTACAGCTATACAGGAATACAACACGAATACAGAGTGACATTATACAAAAGTGCCCGAACTATCAAAGGGTAGTTCGGGCACTTATTCTATGTGAAGTTTAGTTATTTGCCTAGCTTCTGTTTGAGCTTATTGATGCGGTTGGAAACGCCCCAAGTCGTCACTTTACGCATAGAATCAAAAATTATATTTCCGGTCATCTTTGATGCTCCGACCTCACGCTCAACAAAAGTAATAGGAACCTCAACAATTTTGAGCCCTGCTTGCTCAGAACGCCAAGCGAGGTCTACCTGAAAGACATAGCCCTTAGATTCAATGCCTTCAAGATTCAAGCGTTGTAGCGCTTCACGCCTATATGCGCGGAAACCTGCTGTGATGTCTTTGATTGCAGTCCCTAGAACAACCCGCGTATAAATATTTGCTCCGCGAGAAAGAATTTGGCGTTGAATGGGCCAGTTTTCTGTTTTTCCGCCGGGTACATAACGGGAGCCAATAGCTAAATCTGCCCCAGCTTCAACAGCGTGTACTAGCGATGGCAACTGCTCGGGCTGGTGAGAACAATCAGCGTCCATCTCAATAAGGACTTCATATCCCTCATTTAGACCCCAATCAAACCCAGCAAGGTAAGCTCCACCAAGACCGTCTTTCACAGTACGGTGAAGAACGTGAATCTGTGAATCTTGCTCAGCCATAGCATCCGCAATCTGACCTGTACCGTCAGGGCTATTGTCGTCAACAACTAGAATATCGACGTCGGGTGCTGCCTTACGAAGACGTTCAACAACAACGGGTAAGTTTTCCTTCTCGTTATACGTCGGAATAACGGTCAGTACACGCATAATAATTCCCTTGTTTTCCTTTGTTAGAGTGAAGGTAGGGTCTAGGTTTACTAGTATAACCGGCGAAATACGGCGTAAGGGCGTATTCTGCAGATGCACGGCATATTTTCAGGTAACTTTTACGAGCTAGGAAACGTACTATTCCCCTCCCCTAGTGTACATGCGATCTAATACAGGCAACGGCACATCTGAAGCAAGAACCGGTAAAAGTGGAATATGAGCACGGGGATCAGTACTCCACGAGGCTACGCGAGAATCCGGGGTTTGCACCATAAGCTCAGTGACGTTCCAGAGTGCTATATTCGCTGGTGTATCAGGGAGTATTTGGCCCGCAAAGGGGTTATCGTCGTGGGCTAGACGGTAGACTCCTCGCGTAAGTGCGGCGAAACCACTGCGTGCTGAAATGCCATATGCCGGTTTTATAAGGGCTGAGATGAGCTCCCATCCAAGAGGCACTTCAACAAGAGACGAGTCTGACCCCAGCGCGAACGCGGTACCAGCTGCATTCGCCCGGCGGGCTAACTTTGCGGTCTCAGCATCAAAGGCTGCTTGGATGCCAAGGCTAATCCGTGCATCTGTGAGATCTTGAAGGCACCGATCATCGACAACTCTATGAACCATATCAAGCCGGATGTTAAGCCAAGGATGCTGTTTCCTAACGGCTAGCGCATAGCTAAAGGCATTAGTGAAACTATCTTGGGTGTTGATGGAGAGTACAAGACCATGTTCTGCTGCTTCGGAGGCCAGAGTAGGTAGGTGGTCTAGATTTGTGGCGTGAAATCCAGTGAGTGCTATAGATGATTTATTGAGCAGGTCTTGGGCTGTGGTGACGAGCTCAGCGTACGATGTGGAGGTCGCTTGTGGCTCTGGGATTATGAAGAATCGTACGTCTGGGGCTGTTGCGTGTGTTGTATAAAACGTGTCGAGTGATGCGCGTAGGGTCGGGACGTCTCGTATTGTTCCTGCGAGTGTGTGGGTATGGTATCCCTGGGTATGTGTTCTGAGGAAGTACTCGTAGAGTGTTTTTTCGCTGTGGTTGTTTATGGGTGCGAAGGCACGTGCGAAGGTGGGCGTGATGAGTTTGCCGTTTAGATCGATAGCTCGCATGCGTTCGTCTGTGATGGAGCGAGCTCCCACATCTGAGCCTATCCAGGTTACGGTACCGTTTTCGGTGAGGAGCGCTGTGGCGTAGGGGTCGGCGGGGCTGTAGATGCTCCCGTTGGTATAGATATAGATGCTCATGTTCTTTCCAGCGGTTTTAGGAGTCTAGTGCGACGACTCCGCGGCGGATGAGGGCTATAGCTTTTTCGCAGCTTGCTCGTAGGTTTGGGCTTATGGTGGGGATATGGGTGATCTGGTCGAGGGCGTCGATAACTTGTTTTGCCCAGCGTACGAAGTCGCCGGCGGCGAGGTCGGTATCTTCGAGTGCTTTTGCGAGGTGCATACCGCGAGCCCAGCGGTAGATAGGGGTGACGAGGCCTAGATCGCAGGGTGGGGTTTGATCTAGTTTGTAACGTTCTTCGTGGGCGTTGAGCCGGGCTAGTTCACGGTTGATGGTCGCGATGGGTGCTTGTAACGAGGGATGTGGGTAGCGTGGGAGAATTTCGATGGTTTCCTTTTTGCCCTGGTATGTGAGCGCGGCTATGGTTGCTGCTATAGCCGCAGGATCCAGATCTGTGAGGAAGCCTTTTTCGAGACAAATAGAGGTGAGAAGGTCTTTTTCCCCGTAGAGTTTGCGCAGGGCTTCCCCCTTCGTCGTTAGCTTGAGTCCGTTATGGGAATCAGCAGTAACGTAGCCGTATTCAGTGAGGAGCTTTGCGATGCGGTTGAAGACCTGGGCAATAGTGTTGGTGCGTCGGGTAATTTGGCGGCGTAGTCCTTCTGTTTCTGCGTTGAGTTTGCGCCATCGTTCTGCCCAGCGTGCATGGGTTTCCCGGTCAGAGCACCCGTGGCAGGGGTGGTTACGTAGTTGGGTGCGTAGTGTGTCGAGTTTTTCTTGGGCATCGTTATGACGTGTGGCGATGGGGGTATTTCCGCGTTTGCGGGGTGGTCGTTCATCGATGAGCGCTTGACGCATCCGTGAGACGGCGTCGCGGCGTTCTTTGGGTGTTTTAAGGGTTATTTTCTTGGGGAGCTTGATGTAGGAGACGGGTTCAATGAGCCCCGTGAAATCACGTGCGCTTGCGGTGCGCTGTTGATTGTCTTCGGTAAGGATACCAATGCGTGGGTCTGTATTGGATTCGGCACGGGTGATGACGATAGCGTAGCCGCGGGAGCGACCATGAGGTATGTGAATGATGTCTCCGGGCATAAGTTCTTGGATGCTTTGGTGAGCTTGGGCGCGTGCATGTTGTTGGTTGGCTTTGCGGGTTTTTTTCTCTAGATCTTTGATGTTTTGCCGCAGGCGCATGTATTCTGTGAAGTCTCCAAGGTGGCATTGCATGGAGTCTCGGTATCCTTCGAGCGCGTTTTCGTTTTTACGTACTCGTGCAGCTGTTCCTACAACTGATTTATCTGCTTGGAACTGGGCAAAGGATGATTCGAGGATTTTGCGGGTTCGTTCGGCGCCATAGGATGCGATGAGGTTCGCAGCCATGTTGTAGGTGGGGCGGAATGATGAGTTAAGGGGGTATGTGCGAGTGGATGCGAGGGTGGCAACCTGTTCTGGTACAAGACCTGGACGCCAGAGGACTACGGCGTGTCCTTCAAGATCGATTCCGCGGCGCCCCGCCCGCCCGGTAAGTTGGGTGTATTCTCCGGGGGTGATATCGACGTGGGTTTCACCGTTGAACTTGGTGAGTTTTTCGAGGATGACGGTGCGGGCTGGCATGTTGATGCCGAGCGCGAGGGTTTCGGTGGCAAAGACTAGTTTGATGAGCCCCTGTGCAAAAAGTGTCTCAACAACTTCTTTGAAGAGCGGTAGCAGACCTGCATGGTGGGCTGCCACCCCGCGGATGAGTCCGTCTCGCCATTCGTAATATCCAAGGGCATGAAGGTCTCGGTTATCAAGGTGTGCAGTGGTTTCTGCAATATAGGCACGGATGGTTTGCTGCTGTTCCTCGGTGGTGAGGACGATATTCGCGTTGACGCATTGGGTAACGGCGTCGTCACATGCTGCCCGTGAAAAGATGAAGCATATGGCAGGCAATAGCCCTTGCTTGTCTAGGATACGGGCCATTTCAGGGCGAGATATGCGGTGCGGACTCAGAACGTTGGCGTCTTGGGTGAAGGTTTTATGACGGGATCGTTCGAGTGCATGTGTGTGTTTGTCATGCCGGTTGCGGCCGCGTCGGAAGCGCTCGCGTTTGGGTGCATTGTGCCGGGGGGTGTGTCGGCGAAAGCCTGGCCGCAGTTGTTTGAGGAGCGGGTTAATGCGTAGCCCCGTGGGAGCGTTTTGGAGTGATTTTGTGTGGTTTTTACGACATTTTGTAGGTGAAGCCTCTTTCTGAGAAGTTTCATCAGGTACAAAGAGGTCAATGATGCGGTTTCCTACCATGAGATGCTGCCAGAGCGGGACGGGGCGGTGTTCAGAGACGATGACATCGGTATCACCTCGTACGGTATCTAGCCATGCTCCGAATTCTTCGACGTTGGATACAGTTGCAGAGAGCGAGATGACGGTGACGTGTTCGGGAAGGTGAATAATCGCTTCTTCCCAAACTGCTCCACGGAACCGATCAGCGAGATAGTGTACTTCGTCCATGATGACGTATCCCAGACCGATGAGGGTCGTAGATTCGGAGTAGAGCATGTTGCGAAGGACTTCAGTAGTCATGACGACGATGGGGGCTTCGGTATTGATGCTGGTGTCGCCGGTGAGCAGACCTACGTTTTCTTCGCCGTATTCACGCACAAAGTCATGGTATTTCTGGTTGCTGAGTGCTTTGATAGGGGTTGTATAGAACGCTTTTGTTCCTGTTTGGAGGGCAAGGTAGATGCCGAATTCTCCGACAACTGTTTTACCAGAACCAGTAGGCGCAGCGACAAGGACTGAATGTCCAGCTTCGACGGATTGGCATGCCTGACGTTGGAAACTGTCAAGAGGAAACCCGAGATTCTTTTCGAACTTACTAAGCGCTGTTTTTGCGTGAGCGTTACGTTCTTGCGCGGCCTGATACTGCGCAAAGTAGCTCGGGCGGTCGTTCGAGTCGTGAGCGGTTTCTTGGGGGTTTTCAGCCATAGTTCTAGTGTACCTGCGCCTAAAAATCCTCCGTCTTGAGTAGACGGAGGATTTTGGAGTTTTACTTTTGGGAGGGCTCCTCTTCAAGCTGTCCTAGCTTTTCAAGGTCTTCAGCGCTGGTGGCCGTATTGAGCTCGGTCTCTGTAAGACCCTTTGCTAGTTTAGCTTCGCGGCGGTCACGCCGTTTATCGTTGAGCAAGCATATTGCTATGGCGAGGAAGAAGAAAGTTAGGAGCGGAATCATCAGGTAGAACATCATCATAATATCCGTACCGGGAGCTGTCATGGCTGCGATGAGCGCTACTAGAACCACGATCCACCGCCAAGATTTGAGGATAGTTTTACCCCGGATAACCCCCAGCATGTTCAACCCCACGAGGATGACGGGGATAATAAATGCTAGTGAGAAGAAGAAAATAAATTTAACGATGAAGGAAATATAGGTTGGAGCGTCAATGACGTTCGAGCCGCCGGGCGGGGTGAACATTGTGAGTGCACGAACAACGCCGGGCAGACTATACCAAGAGATGAAGACACCGCAGGCAAAGGCAAAGATTGAGCCGCTGAGGAAACCAAAGAGGTATTTTTTCTCTTTGGTGTGCAACGCGGGAAGTAAGAAGCGCAGTCCTTGATAGAGCCAAACGGGTGCAGCAAGTCCAAGACCAATGTACGTACCCACGCGAATGAGCTGGTCAAAGGGTGAAGAAATTGAGCCGTAGTTTAAGGTTGCAAAGCGGTTATCTGCTGCGTTGATTTGCTTGAGAGGCTCAGAGATTGCATCAATAAAGGGCTGGTACAAGAAAATAACGGAAAGTACGGCGGCGATAGCAGTTGCAATAGCCGCTTTAATGAAGCGGTCACGAAACTCACGCAGATGTTCCTTCAGCTCCATACGGGCTTCAGGATTTAGTTTGCGGTTGCGTACATCCTGATCCGGTTTTGCCATCGTTTTCCTCGTTTTATTCTAAGCTCCGCCTCATACCTGTTATTCAAAATTATCGATATGGGTAGATAAACTACTGGACAACCCGTGCCACCAGAGAGGTGGTTGCACGGGTTGTGTTGTTGTACTGAAAATTAGTTTTCAGACTTTTCGGACTTAGCTTTGTTGTCGACAACCTCAGCGGTGACAACATCGTCCTTATCGTCTTCCTTCTTACTATCGCTCTTCATACCCTCGACTTCGGACTTGAAGATACGCATCGACTGACCAAGACTACGTGCCATACCTGGGAGCTTGGGAGCACCAAAGAGCAGAACGATGAGGAGGATGACTACGATAATAGTTGCCGGGTGACTGAACAACTGACCCATAAGGTATGAACCTTTCTGTGCTTAGAGCAGGTCTCCGATATTTTGAGGTTGGCCGAGTCGATCTCGTCGGGAGACCCGTCGCTTGATTCGCTCAGACCTGCGTGTCTGTTTTCCTTGTTCGTATTCATTGTACGCCGTGGTTACCGGGGTAAAAATCCCTAGGCTTTGCTCGGCAGGCAATTTTCGGCGGGTATTCGCTTGCGCTTCATCGAAACGAGTTTCGATGGATTCCATCCATGTTGCTACAAGATCGAGTAGCATGAAGCCCCGTGTGAGTGCACGATATACGAACCACGCTAAAAACGCTAGAGAACCTATCGTTAAGGTGCCCCATAGTAATACCCAAAACCACCACGGCATAGGAATTATTATACAAGGTTGTTATTCTACTTATAGATGTCTGGGCGTGTCTTTCGCAGATATCTACGCTAGAAGCGACATCAGACGATCTTTAAGTAGAGACCGTACAGGTTCTGGCTCAAGAATCTCTAGAGCACCTCCATACGCTACAACGAAATGCAATATTTGCTCAAGACCTGCCTCGCTTTCACCAGGATAGTAGTGCAGCTCATGGTAAATCAAGGGCGTTTCAGGTTTAGAAGGCTGGGATCGTGAAACGTGAGTACTCCGCCGTTTTAAAGTACGGATAGTACTCTCTCGTCGCTCTGTTCTGAGACTTTCAATGTGGATTTTGACTCGAACATAAGGGTGTTCTGTATTTGTCTGTTGCTGCCGAGACCAAAGATGCGGGGTGTTGGGAATCTTAGCGGCGACGGCCTGATGGCTTTTACCGCCAAGCCGCGAATTTCTAATGCGGTCAAGAGCAAAATTTCGCCAGGCATTAGAATCGGCAGCTTCACGCCACAGCCCATGCAGATAAAAACGATTATTTTCAAAGATCAGTGAGCAAATATCAACGGTGCGCTGCACCCCTGCATAGTCAAAAATAAGGGTTCGTTTCTGAGAGACTGCCCGATGTATTAAGGGAATAAGATGGTGTTCAGGAGTAAAAATTAGGCTTCCGCGCAAGCGCTCAGCATCCTTTGGGTAGCTCACCAACAGCAGCTCACGAATTTTGGAAACGCGTGCATCGTCTGGGTAGAGAACCTCAGCAGCTGACATCGAAAAGAAGAGCATGGCACGCTCTAAAGCTGACAGAGGAACGCCCTGATAAATCGGATCGTCACATGAATAGGTTAGCTCGGCGCATAGTTCATGATCCTGACGGGGCGTGAAGACTATAGGAGTCGCAAGATCCAACTCTGCAGCTCCATAGTCCTCGCATACATCGGTAAAATCACTGACAAGGTTGCTCTTAGACCTGCCGTTATCCACTTGCAGAAGTGAAGTCGCTGGTTTAAAAGGAACGCCCCCTTCAAACCAAGCCGCATCGTCTTGGCTTAGACGATGTAGTACCAAGAGCATGTCGATAAAACGGTCTGTATCATCGTCACGTTTGCGGCGAGAATTCTTACGCCATGCTTCGGGCAAATCAGCTCTGTGCTGATGGGTAGAAAGCAAACGTTCCACCAGGTTGTGCTGAGCTCGATATGCCTCCTGGGCCCGTTGAAGGTCTTTGCTCGAAAAATCTGCGGACGATTTTGGGACCATTATTTTCAATCCGCGTGCGGTGGCTTTCACCGCAGTTTCTCGAACACCATATGAGTCAAGAAGCAGCTGCTCATGTGAATCTAAAGATAAGGCGGGCACGGTACGGGCATGGCCCTGAAGGTTTTCAGAAAGCATGGTTTGAAAATCAAACGTTTCACCAGGCCGAACAAAATTCTCTTGCTGCTGTTGACTACCGTTGATGCGCATACTCTGAATGCGCTCAAAACGGTGAATATACGCACGATTCGGTTCTTCCTTCGGAGCCTCAGAACCCTCGCGAGAGGGATAGTGCGCCGCAAAATACCAATTGCCGTAACGGTACCCTATCCCCCACACGGACAGATTCTCGCTATGGCGAGTATCGAGGTCCCCATAGTCCATGTCAATGGTTTTATACTCGCTAAAGGCACTAAAAATCTCTTCTAGATGGGAATCATCACTTAGACGTATACGCTGGAGCGGTTCCTCTAGTTCCTCTAAACGTGTAGAAGCTGATAGCGTGGGAACGCTAAGAATGATCTTACGCATCATACGATGTGCAGAGCTTTCAAGCTCGGTACCTTCCCAGGCACGGCACAGGCTCATGAGAAATTGTGCGTCCTCTAGCTTAAGTTCCCAATCAAGAAGCGGATTAGGGACCGGAGTGTACACATAGTAGCTTTTGCCATCACGTTCAACATGCTTAAACGTGATACCAGCATCACGCAAACAGTCCTTTGCACGCTCAAACTTTTTAGCGATGGTCTCAGCTTTTCGTTTATTCCCCGAGCCAAAGATGGTGTATTCGTCTAAACCGTATACTTCTAAAAACTCTGCGCGAGAAATACCGCGCCGCGAGCTATTGCATAGCCGATGATAAATCCTGATCAACGATGAACTAGACGAAACATCTCGCGCTTTTGTTGCCATATAACCATCATACGGGGATATAAAAAACCTTAAACAACTCAGGGGCTGCTGTATTCGTACCCGTAAATTACGGCAGCAGCCCCGAAGTTTAAGATTTTTTAGCTAACGTCTACCAAATCCACTACAAAGATCAGGGATTCACCAGGTTTAATGACCGATCCTGCGCCGCGGTCACCGTAGGCCATGCTTGCAGGAATTTCGAGGCGACGCCGACCGCCAACCTTCATGCCTAACAGCCCTTCATCCCAACCGCGGATAACCTGCCCCACGCCAACCTGGAACGGAAGCGGCTCGCCGCGGTTCCATGAAGCATCGAATTCCTCACCAGTGGAAAAAGCAACACCTACATAGTGCGCCAAGACACGAGAACCGGGAACAACCTCAGCCCCCTTACCTTCGATAAGATCTTGGATAACAAGTTCGGTCGGGGCATCGCCCTCGGGAAAATCAATTTCCGGCTTTTCTCGATCAAGCTTACGCTGGCCAAAAGACATAATATGTTTCCTTTTCTCTCAAGTGCCCTGCCGAAAACGGGTACAGCGCTTATCGGCAGAGCTCGAATAGAATTTACTATTTGGTAGGATCAGCCGTAGGCGCCAAGCTAGACGGGATAGCTGTGGGGGAAGCTGAAGAAGGCTCCTTAGCCTGCTGAGAAGGCTGCGCTGAAGCGTGGGCTGGGCTCATGGGAACAGTCGCTAAAATATCGACAACAAATACTAGGGTTCCCTTGGGTCCACCATTCTGTCCCTCTTCCCCATAGGCAAGTTCAGCAGGAACAACAAGCTCAACTCGAGAACCTACTTTCTTACCCTTTAAGCCCTGTTTCCAACCCTTAATAACTCCGTTAAGCTGGAAATTTGCGACCTGTTTATCGTAGTTCCCATCAAAGACCTTACCATCAGACCACTGAGCGCCAATATAACGCACATATACTGCATCGTTCTCATTGACTTCGGCACCGGTACCAGTAATCAAATCTTGAGCAACAAGCTCATGCGGAGCCTCTCCCCTATCATCTGCGAACTTCAGCTCTGCCTTACCCGTAGTCTCATTCAGAGAGAAGGCAGGAAGCTTCGGATTGGGAGCTTGTTCAGTACCCTGAGCATATTTAGGAAGATCCTTTTCTGTGGGAAGCTTCCGAGCTACGGTATAAACCTCAAGATTGGTTGGTGAACCAGCTTCGACAGTTGGTCGTACTGAGGAAGCAGACTGCTGTTGCTGCTGCTCGTGGGACACGTTCGTACTATATACAAAAGAACCACCAACCTTCATCTTCTTCATAACTTCGTAAATAGTGGGTTCTATCGTTTTTAATCGACCAACTTGAATGGGTATAGATTGCTCATTTTCGTTATAAGAACTGCCTACCAACGAACCATTTTCACCATTAAAAATTGAAGCATTGACGAGAACAGTATCGCTATCCTGAAGGGAGTCACCTGTACCTTCATCCAGTACCCTGGCAACCTCCCGATCTGTAGAAAAAGGTGTAGAAAAAGATACAGCGGGAACCTGAGTTCCGCCCCTAAGATCTACCTGTACTTTGTCAAGTGCTTCTGAGCTACTCACAGTGTTTTCACTAGTAGAAGCGGACGGCGAAGATTCGTTTTGACCCGAGTCACCAGCGCCGCAAGCGCTTAGCAACATCGAAAGAGTGAGTACTGAAGCAGCCAAGGCTTTTTTCGACACAAAGGTTCCTTCCCTAGGTTTTCTTTATTTCGGAGTTAAACGTTTAAGATACACCGAAATTATGTGATGCTCTATAACTTAATATTAAACGGGCGAAAACCCGACAAATACAACGGTGTAGAGCAAATCAATAAGAACATAAAACATACGTAAAGTATCAAACCCTAGAATAAAAAGCTAGTTGTAGAACCATATTGTGGAACATTACACCAAAGGCGGAACAGACTGAGGAGGGTTCTTATGGCGAAGCATCTCAAGAACCTTTGTGAGTTCGGAGCTCTCTGTTTGAAAGGGATCTTTAAATACTAGGGTGTGCTGTGGGTATGCATTGAGTTTAAGGTGTACCCAATCTACGGTAGACTGCTCCCCCGCATTTTTAGCCGCCTCCACAAACTGTGAACGTAGGCGTGCGCGGGTTGCCGGAGGTTCTTGCATCGCGTTCCGTGCGGCATCAGACGGGAGGAGCGTTGTGATGGCTCCACGCCGGACTAGAGCATGGTAAACCCCGCGGTGGGGGTCAATATCATGGTAAGCAAGATCGAGCTGTTGGATGCGAGCGCTCGCATAGTCTGTCGGAGTTCCAGCCGCGTTGCTACGGGCGATGTATGCGTCTAGGAGTTTCTTTTTGATAGCCCAGTCGATTTCGGTGTCAATACTGCTGTAGTCACCGGTTTCGATGGCGTCGAGGGTGCGCTGCCAGAGGTCTAGTGCGTAATCGACGCGATGGTGGTGGGCCCCGTATTGTGTGATGTATTGGCGGGCGGCGTCGAGGTAGTGCCTTTGAACGCTTAGAGCTGTGTAGCGTTGTCCGTCTGTGGTTTCAAAAGCTGCGGTTCCGGTGAGGTCGTGGCTGATGGTGCGTAGAGCTTGCGGGACCGATGCGAGTTCTAAGTTGGTGACAGGAAATCGGTCTTCGAGCATGCGTAGCACAAGGTCGGTGCTGATTATTTTGAGCAGTACCGTGGGTTCCGCCATATTGGAGTCGCCGTTGATGACATGCATACGGCGGTATCGTGAGGCATCGGCGTGGGGTTCGTCGCGGGTGTTAATGAGGGGTCGCGTGCGGGAGGTTGAGGTGCTTGCTGCTTCCCAGATATGGTCTGCTCGCTGTGAGAACGAGTATGAAGGTATGCCTGTAGTAGCTTGTGGATCTGTTGAACCTGGTAAGGGCCCTCCGTTGGGGTGGGTTTTTCCTGCGCCTACAAGGATTTGGCGGGTGACGAGGAATGGTACGAGTTGTTTAACGAGGGTGGAGAATTCGAGTTTGCGGCTAATAAGGTAGTTTTCGTGGCTGCCGTATGAGTTTCCGGCGGAGTCTACATTGTTTTTGAAAAGGTAGATCGTGCCGTTGAGAGGACGACCGTGGTGTGTGCTCAGTTGCCTGTGGGCTTGTTGTGCTAGCTGAGCGAAGATGAGCTCGCCCGCGCGTTCTTGGGCGAGGAGTTCGTCGATGGTGGCGCATTCGGCGGTGGCGTATTCGGGGTGTGAACCTACATCGAGGTAGAGCCGTCCACCGTTGGGCAGGAAAACGTTAGTAGAGCGCCATTCATCAAGGACGGGCTTGAAGAGCGCCGCAGCTGTTTCTTCGACGCTGAGCCGTCCTAGCCCCTGGGGTACGTAACTAAGTCCGAATTCGCTTTCTATGCCAAAGATGCGTTGTTCCATGGTGTGTTTGTTTCTAGTAAGGGGACAAAAGTGCTTTGAGTTACTGACCGCCCTTTTGGACGAATCCGGTGACGAATTCTTCGGCGTTTTCGGCGAGTAGCCCGTCGATTTCGTCGAGGATATCGTCGACTTCGCTTACGTCATGTATAACGGTCGTGTCTTGTTGGGTGAGGGATTCCTCCTGTTCAGTGAGTTCTTCGTGGTACTGGGGCTCTGAAGCGTGGATGCGTTCACGTGACATGTTTTCTCCTAAAGGTCTTTATGGGGTGTCGTGTTCTGCTGGAGGAGTTGAAGCAGCTCGTCGGAGTGGGTAACTCGTGGTAAGAGCGGTTCTACTTCAGATTGAGTGTAGCGTGTGGGCTCAGGCATGGCGAGTCGGGTAAGTTCGTGGGAGTAACGCCCCCGGCAAGATACGGTATCCCAGTTGATACCAATGACTTCATCGGGCCATCGGCTCATGAGGGTTCCTCGGAGATAAGCACGGGTGTCTGATGGTGGGGTGTGGGCGGCCTCGTCGATGTCTTGAGATGTGAAGAGGGTGCGCATCCGACCACGCGCTACGAGGCGGTGGTAAAGACCCCGTGTAGGATCTATATCTGCATAGTGTATGTCAAGGGCTTTGAGCTTTGCATCGGTATAGGGAACACCTTTGGCCACATAGCTGCTGACGAGCGCATATTTAGCGACCCAGTCGAGACGATCTGCAAGTGCGAGAGGATTTGTATCTAGGGCATCGAGTGTTTCTTCCCAGAGGGCGAGTATTTGTTGGGTGTCGCTGTCGACTCCGGTGGGGTTCTCTTGTTCGTGGATTTTGCAGGCGTTGAGGTATGCGCGTTGAATTTCTAGAGCTGTGGCGAATTTGGTGGTGCTGTCAGAATCTTCTGTGAGCGGGAGCTGAGCACTGAGTGATAGGTCGTGGCTGGTGGTGTGTAACGCTGTTACTGGGTCGGCGAGGTGTAGGTTTGGGGCGCGTCCGGATTCTATGAGGTTTAGTACTAGAGTGGCTGTGCCGAATTTAAGGAGGTTTGAATAGTGGGAAAGGTTGGCGTCTGCAGGGATGACGTGCAGGCGACGGTAGTGTTCGGAGTTGGCGTGGGGTTCATCGCGGGTGTTAACGATGGGCCGTCGAATAGTTGTTTCGAGTCCGATAGGGCGTTCAAAGAAGTCGGCACGGGAGCTGATTTGGAATCCTGGAATTTCGCCGTTGACGCCTATGCCTACTCGGCCTGCTCCGGTATAGATGATGCGTGTTGCAAAGAAGGTTAGGAGCGTGCTGGCAACGTCTTCGAAAGGGATATTGCGGCTGATGAGGTAGTTTTCGTGTGCACCGTAGGATTGTCCCTTGGAATCGGTGTTGTTTTTGTAGAGCTTGATGGCGGGTAGGTTGTCGTTGCTGTGCTGCGCTACTTCTGTGATGGAATCGTAGGCTATTTTGTCACCTGCAGCGTCGTAGAGTACTGCTTGGAGCGGGGTGAGCACTTCGGGAGATGAGTATTCGGGGTGGGCGTGGTCGACGTAGAGTCGGGCGCCGTTGGCGAGCATGGCGTTCATGGTGACTCGGTCCCAGTCGAGGCGTTCCGGATAGCCTCCTCGTCCGTGGATGAGCTCTTGGGATCCGTCAATTCCTGCTTCCCGTAGGGCTTCAAGCGCTATATCTTCGCTTGTGAGTTCTCGACGGGTGTGTGTGAGTTGTGAGGAGTGTGCCTCTTGTTCTTTGACGGTGTGTCCGAAGGCATCAGTGAGCGGAGACTCAGATTCTGAAGACCAGTACGTGCGCTGTGCTTCTTGCGCGTTATCCTCGATGGTCCGGCGTAGAGATTCTGTGCGCTTTGCTTCCAGTTTTTCGTACGTATTGACCACGATAGCGGAGAGTATCGTGGGGTTTGTGCCGAGGGCATCCGGGGATATGACACCGTATTCGGTTTCTGCTCCCATGATGCGGTGAATACCGTAGACGGGCTGGAACATAAGGTTACTTTCTTGGAATAATTAAGGTGTAGTGGCGGTATGCGGCGGCGTGATGGAAAGAATCCTGCCTCGTATTCCGCGTACGGTGAGTGCATCTTCAACATCAGGTAGGGGTGGCAGCTCAACTTGATCTTCAAATTCTGCGCGAACCGCTTCGAGAAGATGCCGTGTGGTAATACCTTCTGACAGGATTTCAGGGCTAGTATTAGTGAGCGGTGAACTTGCGTGGCTGAGGTGCTCCTTGATGGCGTACTTTTTAGCGCGATCCACAATGTTGCGGATAACGGCGCCAGAGACAAAGTCACCGCGATATAGGGTCTCTTCGTGCAGGCGGGAATTATCTGCCGTGTTAATACCCTGGTCCAAAGTTGCTGCTACATAGGCGTTAGCGGAAGTACGAGCGTAAAGCTGCGCGACGGCGGCAGAGATCATGGCTGCTAGCGTCGCCTCTGTCGAACCGTGCTTGGCGACTTCGTGGGGATCTAGAGGCAGATCGTCCGTGAGATATAGCCCGAAAATCTCGGTAGCTCCAGAGGCATCTGGACGGTTAATACGGATTTTCAGGTCGAGGCGCCCTGGGCGCATAACTGCAGCGTCAATGAGGTCTTCACGGTTTGTGGCGCCGATGACGATAACGTTCTGTAAGGATTCAACGCCGTCGATTTCGGCAAGAAGCTGTGGAACGATGGTGGTTTCTATATCTGAAGAACGCCCCGTGCCACGGGTACGGAATAGTGACTCCATTTCGTCGAAGAACACAACGACTGGGTGACCAGCTTGGGCTTTTTCCCGCGCCGCCACGAAAATATCACGGATCTGCCGTTCGGTCTCTCCCACGAATTTGTCGAGGAGCTCTGGGCCTTTGATATTAAGGAAATAACCGCGAGTATTTATACCTGGGTTTAACGCGGCAGCACGCGCCGCTAGTGAGTTTGCCACAGCTTTGGCGATCATGGTCTTACCGTTTCCGGGCGGTCCGTAGAGCAATATACCTTTGGGCGGTGCCAAATGGTAACGCTCGAAAATCTCTGGGTGCAGGTAAGGCAGCTCAACGGCATCGCGGATCTGCTCAATTTGCGCTCCGAGGCCACCAATATCTTCGTAAGAAATATCCGGAATCTCTTCGAGAACGAGTTCTTGAGAGCGGCTTGCCGGAACTATCCCGGTAACCATCCGGATGCGGCTATCTAGGGTAACTGCATCACCTGTGCGCAGGGAATCGACATCAAGCTCCCCTGAGACACGGGCAACTTGCTGAGCACCAGAAGCAGTATCGATGAGCACTTTTTGGGGGCTCAGAACCTCACGAATTGTCACAACGTCCCCATAGGATTCATATCCAAGGGATAGAACAGCTTCAGACTGTTCATTGAGGAGAACCGTCATACCCGGTGCCAAGTTTTTACGATCCAAAAGTGGGGAGAGAGGAATACGCATAAAACGTCCCCCGATTTGGACATCAAGGTAGTCCTCGGTTTCAGCGGGACTCTTATCGTCAGTAGCCTGCGCGTAGGTCATACGCTGTCCCGTACTGACCGCAAGAATAATTCCTGAATTCAACGGGGGCATGATCTCTTGCGCAAGTGAAGCCCGCAGCCGCTCAATCTCATATTTGAAATGAGTAAGCGCCTCAACCAATTTACGATTTTTCTCAGAAGCGGCTCGTAACTGCCGGTTCATATTAGTGCGAGTCGACTCAGCAGCACTTACACGCCTCAGTAAAGCCTCATACTCTTGGGGGCTTACAGCGCGAGAAGAAGGAATCGGATTCTGGCTCTGAGCTGCAGAATAATGCGGCGCAGGGCTTGACTGACGAGCCGACGACTTGGGATCTGAAGACGATTCCCGAGACGGATTTATATGTTCAGGCGTCAAATCCTTTTCCTCTCATCAGCAAACTTGTCATAGACGGCGTTTTTTGCCCACCGCTGCGGGCTTGGAATATTGGTCAAGCCTACTCGGGTTTATATAAACCATTGGGTATAGAAGTTTCTTCCTGAGATTCAGCTACAGCCACCCGATGCGCGTGCGCTGCATGCTCCGCAAGATTTTTAGCGTCCCGTAGAGCACGGCGCACCTTCTTATCAGTAACCTCTCGCTCCCCCACATTCATCGGAATCCAGGCATTCATATCATCATCGGTGAAGTCGTTTTTAGAAGCCCGACGCTTCGGAGAAAGACGAACAGCCCCATCAGCAAGGCGCCGCGCTACGATCAGAAAAGCTGTATGCGCAACCATCCGGTGATCTGGACGAACCGCTAACCCCTCAACATGCCAACCGCGCACCATAGTTTCATCGCACTCAGGCTCTGTAAAACGACCATCCGCACGCAGCCCTTCCACCAGACGAGACATTTGGGTTACCGTTGCCACATAACAAATTAACACCCCGCCCGGTGCAAGAGCCTGCGCAACAGCATCCAAACATTCCCAAGGCGCAAGCATATCAAGTACCACACGATCGACACTGCCGGGCTGCTCAATTTCGGGAAGTCTCTCTTGGAGATCGCCAATGCTCAGCTTCCACGCGGGATGCGCTCCCCCGAACATAGTCTCAATATTTGCACGCGCGACCTCAGCGAATTCTTCGCGACGTTCAAAAGAATGCACACAGCCATCATCGCCTACAGCTCGCAACAAAGCGATAGAAAGAGCACCGGAACCAACACCGGCTTCGACAACACGAGCCCCCGGAAAAATATCGGCCTTCACAATAATCTGAGCGGCATCTTTGGGGTACACCACGGCAGCACCACGCGGCATAGACAACACAAAATCTTTGTACAGAGGGCGCAGCGCCTGATAAAGAAAACCGTGAGTGTTCTCAATAACAGTTCCTTCAGGCGCACCGATGAGTTCATCGTGTTCGAGGAACCCTCGATGTGAATGGTACTCCCCACCTTGCTGCAGGGTGATGGTGGTGATGCGACCACGCTCGTCGGTTAATTGCACGCGCTCGCCGGGGCGGAATGAACCACGGCGGTTAATGGCACCGGTGGGAGTGGTCATATGCTGTGTGTCTCCTTGTCACGTAGTTTATTTCTATTCTACCGGTTCTATGGATAAACAAAGGTTCCCATATCAAGACTCAAAGCTTAGTACGGGAACCAGTCGTTCATAGTAGAACCTGTTTTAGAGCACAACTCCTAGGCGTGCTGAGAGCGTATCTCGAATAAGTTCTCCGCCGCCACAAGGCTCAGCGTTACCATCGCGCACCTGCTCAAGAGCCGAAATAGCCCAAGCGTCAAGTGCCATGAGCGCGCCTGATGTTTTCAGATCATCCGCCAGATACTCCCGTACCTTCTTTAGCGTCTGTTCAGCCGCAGATGAATCAGTGCCGTTAGCACTTTCAACCGCCTGACGGTAAAGATCTAGACGAGCTTGAGCCTTCTCAAGAGACTCATCAGTCCAGAACCAATCTTCACGGTAATGGTGATCCATAATAGCGAGTCGAATCGTATTGGGATCAACACCCGCTGCACGCAGTTTAGAAACTAGCACGAGGTTACCGCGTGATTTACTCATCTTATGACCATCAAGTCCCACCATCCCAGTGTGCGCATAGTGCAAAGCATGTGGACGGTTCGAGACGGCCCATGAATGTCCGGCACCCAAATCATGGTGCGGGAATTTTAGATCGGAACCACCTGCTTGAACCGTCAGCGGACCATCTATAAATTTACGAGCAATCATCGTGCATTCAATATGCCAGCCGGGACGTCCCTCCCCTAGAGAGCCTGCATCCCACGAAGGCTCACCTTCACGCTTAATACGCCACAAAAGCGGGTCTAACGGGTCACGTTTGCCCGAACGCTCAGGGTCTCCCCCACGTTCAGAGAAAATATCGAGCATCTCATCGCGGCTCATGTGGCTGACTTCGCCAGGAGCCCAGGAATATCCGTCCTTATTCTGTGGAAGTGCCTGTACCGCCTTTAGATCAAGATAGATATCACCGTCGGGGTGCTGCACACCCTTTTCATCGACATACCCCGCCACACGATACGCCAGGGAACGTTCAACAAGATCCTCAATCACCGGGAAAAGCCATTGAATGGATTCAACTACGCCCACATAATGATCAGGCGGAAGCACATTAAGCGCCTCCATATCGGTCCTGAAAAGTTCAGTCTGCTCTTCGGCAAGTTCTTGCCAATCAACGCCAGTAGCAGTGGCACGCTCTAATAGTGGGTCGTCTACATCAGTCACATTTTGTACATAAGTGACATTTACCCCGGCATCACGCCAGGCACGATTGAGCACATCAAAAGCAACATAGGTTGAAGCATGGCCCATATGCGTTGCATCGTACGGGGTTATCCCGCAGACATATAACCCTGCGTGTTGGGGCTCTTGAAGCTGAACCACAGTGCCCGTCGAAGTATCAAAGATCTGCGGTAGTGGTGCCGACCCCGGCAGAGACGGAACTGTGGGCGTATCCCAAGCTCGCATAGGGCTTCCTTTCAACGACCAAAAATCTACCTACAAGCATACCCGCCCAGCTCAACCTAGCGGACGGGTATAACATGGTGAACGCTCAAAGCGTACTACGACGTAATAAAGCCTGTACCCAGGCCTACGAAAATTAGCGTGCCCAGAATGATGCGGTACCACACGAAAATACTGTATGACCGAGTCGATACGTACTTGAGGAACCAACCGATGATCAAATAACCAACGACAAAAGCAATCACAGTTGCGATGAGCGTGGAGAGCAAACCATAATACTCTAGGTGTTCTTGACCGATAACCACTTTACTGGCCTTATAAAGCCCAGACATATACACAGCAGGCATCGCCAGCAGGAATGAGTAGCGGGCTGCAGCCTCACGAGTGTATCCCATGAACAAGCCAGCCATAATGGTGCCGCCCGAGCGAGAAACACCTGGGATAAGAGCTAAGGATTGTGCCAAACCATAGACTAGACCATGATTCATATTGAGGTCTTTAAGCTCTCGTTGTTCCTTACCGAAACGATCGGCTACCGCAAGGAAGACAGCAAAAACGATCAGAAGCGCCCCGACAATCCACAAAGACCTGAACGAGGTGTCGATGTAGTCTTCCAAGAGGAAACCCAGAACACCAATGGGGATTGAACCAATAATAATGAGCCATCCCATACGTGCATCAGGATCATCTCGCTTGACTTTACCGGTGAGCGAACCGAACCAGGCACGAATAATACGCACAATATCACGCCAGAAAAAGACTAGGACCGCCGTCTCAGTCCCCAACTGGGTAATAGCGGTAAAAGCGGCACCAGGATCAACATTTTCGGGCAACAGTTGACCGACAATGCGCAAATGGGCAGACGACGAGATCGGAAGGAACTCGGTAAGGCCCTGTACGAAACCTAGAATAATTGCTTGAATATACTCCACGATAATCAAGAATACCGTACCTGATAACGCATGTCTGGGTTTGTGAACCGTCGTCCTCACGCGTTCCCTAACAAACAGCAGGGTTCTAGCAGCACATGTACCGCTAGAACCCCGTGTTTACAGGCAGGATTTACCTTTAGATGGATGATGAATGCGCTTCATCACGCAACGCACGGTTCACAGCTGAAACCATAGCCTTCAGCGCTGCACGAGTGGTCGAGTCATCCACCCCGATGCCCCAAAGCACACGCGCATCAATAGCAACCTCAATATAGCAGGCAGCGTTTGCGGCTGAACTGGAGGACATGGTGTGTTCGGAATAATCGAGCACACGCAGATCTACGCCTTCGTCACGAAGAATACTCTGAAGCGCATCCACGGGACCAGTTCCCGTACCGGTACGGGTAAAGAGATGACCATCAATATTCAGCCCTACGCGAAGGGATGTCGAGCCCGTGTCAGCAGACTCAATATTGATCGACTCAATACGATACTTACCCCAACGAGGCTGATCATCAGGAGCAGGCAAGTATTCATCCGTGAAAATATTCCACAGATTTTGCGAGGTCATCTCGCCGCCGTCAGCATCAGTGCGAGCCTGCACAATCTGTGAGAACTCAACCTGGGCACGCTTGGGCAAATCCAGGCCGTAATCCTTCTTCAGCAGATATGCAACACCACCCTTACCAGACTGCGAATTCACGCGGATAATGGCTTCATAGGTGCGTCCCAAATCTCGTGGATCGATAGGAAGGTACGGAACTTCCCAGAAAACCTCGTCCACAGTCTTACCCTGCTCGGCTGCACTAGTTTCAAGAGCTTCAAAACCCTTCTTGATAGCGTCTTGATGCGAGCCAGAGAAAGCGGTAAACACCAGATCGCCGCCATAGGGGGAACGCTCATGAACCGGCATCTGGTTACAATATTCAACGGTTTTGCGGATTTCATCAATATTAGAGAAATCAATCTGAGGATCGATCCCCTGGGTATAGAGATTCAAGCCCAGAGTAACCAGGTCGACGTTACCGGTACGCTCCCCGTTGCCGAAAAGACACCCCTCAATGCGGTCAGCACCCGCCAAATATCCTAATTCGGCGGCGGCAACACCCGTACCACGGTCGTTATGGGGGTGTAGGGACAAAACGATGTGGTCACGGTGATTGAGATGACGGTTCATCCATTCCACAGAGTCTGCGTAAACATTAGGCGTTGCCATCTCAACGGTAGCAGGCAGGTTTACGATGAGCTCGCGACCATTGACGCCGACCTCAAGCTCATCTGCGACGGCATTACATACGCGCGCCGCATACTCAAGTTCGGTCCCCGTAAAAGATTCCGGCGAGTACTCATACAGAACCTTGGTATCCGTAATCATTTGCTCTTCGTATTTCTTACACAGGCGTGCACCCTGCAGAGCAATATCCAAGATACCGTCTTCATCTTGACGGAATACTACGCGGCGCTGCAGCACAGAAGTTGAATTATAAAAATGAACAATGGCTTGAGGAGCGCCTTCGATGGCTTCAAAGGTACGAGCAATCAGATGCTCTCGCGCCTGTACCAAAACCTGAATGGTGACATCTTCCGGAATATGTCCGTCTTCTACCAGAGTGCGCACAAAATCAAAATCAGTTTGTGACGCTGAGGGAAAACCAACCTCAATTTCTTTGTACCCCATACGAACGAGTAAATCGAACATCGCCAGTTTGCGTTTTGTGTCCATAGGATCAACCAATGCTTGGTTGCCGTCACGCAAATCAACTGCACACCAACGTGGCGCTTGAGTAGCTACATGTGAAGGCCAAGTACGATCCGGCAGATCAACTTTAATCTGCTCGTGAAAAGGACGATATTTATGTACTGGCATGGACGAAGGCTGCTGGAAGTTTTGCATACTAAATTCCTTGAGAATCGTGCCTTGAAATTAGGCTCATAAACGGGTGTGATAAATCGCGAAAATGCGCCGCACAAAATACCCGGAACGGGTGCGGAAATAACTAAGCCCCGTTCCGGCGAATAAGGAGAAGCAGATGCGAAACTGCACAGTCGCCGAGAGTCTTCATATCTCAACGCTACCACGAGACAGAAGAGGAGCTATTTCCCAACACTCCTCTCGTCCATCATATGGAATAGAAATTTTCCAAAACGTACCTGCTGAAGCAGAAGCGGGAGGTGCCGCCTAAGGTTTAAAACCTTAGGCGGCACCTCCCGTAAAGTAGGCGTCAAAGCCTTACTACATTAATAAGCAAATGCATGCTGGCAGGTGGCCTGATCAGCAGTCTGACCGGCAGCTCCACCCGCGATCTGCGAATCTTGTTTCTCCATCGCATCACCACTGGGGAAATCGGTGCCGATGGTAAGCGTTACGCCGGTAACCTGAGCGTTCGGCTCTACCCGCGTGATATTCATCTTTGCAGCAATTTCGCGCGCCTCAGCTTCGTAACCCTCGCCATAAGAAATTGTGGTGGTAGAAACAGATTCGGCAGTACTTGCCGGGGTTACACTTGTGTATCCAAGATTACCGATGATACGAGCAAGGGCTGCAGCACGACCGTCAATGCCCGTAGCGTTATACACGGTGATAGGTATCGACTTATCAAGCTGTGCAGGTGCATTATCGCCTTGCTTAGCTTCTTCAACCTTCAACGACTTATCATCACGAAGGCGCTGGAACACCGACTGCGCCTCAGAGGTAAGCCGCAGGCGGTTGGGATCTTGGTTCCACGGCTCGGTTGGGATAGTTGCAAAAACCACCTCGGACAGGTCGATGCCGCCAATGGTCGCACCGATACCGGCAATCTCGTTGGGATTGCCCAGATCATCATCAACCGTGACGTTCTGGGTGATAGCCTCCGCAATATTCAAAAGTTTATTTGGATTATCGAGTGTTCCCTCTGCCTTGACCTTACGAAGCAGAGCTGACAAGAACCCCTGTTGAGCTTGAATACGACCAATATCAGAGCCATCACCAAAGCCGTGGCGTGAACGCAGGAACGCAAGCGCCTGCTCTCCCTCGACCTTCGAGTTGCCAGCGGGTAGATTCAATCCGCTGTACTCGTCGTTGACGGGGTTATCTACACAGACTTCGACGCCGCCTACTACGCGAGAGAGTTCTTTAACCGCATTGAAATCTACCAGCATGAAGTGGTCAATGTGTACGCCCGTGAGCTTGCTGATAGTAGCTGCCGTACATCCGGGACCGCCGCGTGCCAATGATTCGTTGATTTGTATATCGTCCTCAGCTTCATAGGCTTTATTGGTCTTGGGATCGGTACATTTTGGGATCGAAACCACCAAGTCACGAGGAAAGGACAGCACATTTACGTTCTTACGATCTGCGCTGATCTGCAGGAGCATCATCACATCGGAACGAGCTTCTGAGTTGCGGTCATCATCGTTCCCGTAGGCGCCATTATTACCTTTACGGGTATCCGATCCGATAATCAGAATGTCGAGCGCACCATTCTCAACCGCACCCGTAAAGTCACTAATATTCAGCGGCTCAGTATGCAAATTTGCGCGCAGACGCAGCAGAATAGCTCCGCCGAAGCCCATGAGGACGACCAACATGCAGACGCTCAAGAGCGCAATCCACTTGTTACGCGCCGACTTCATGATGCCGTGGCGCATATGGCGACCACTACTCTTCATAGAAGGTGCCTGAGGCATACCAACTCTCTTTCTATGTATCAGGACCGCTTAAAAACCTAGACGATTCAACGCTCGGGGATCAGATTGCCACTCTTTAGCTACCTTGACATGAATATTGAGGTATACACGAGTGCCTAGCATAGCCTCAATCTGCTCACGCGCTTGTGTACCAATCTTCCGAAGATGAGAACCACCCTTGCCGATAATAATGTACTTTTGCGATTCGCGTTCCACAAACAGGTTAACATGTACATCCAGCAAGGGGTTATCTTTTGAACGGCCTTCTCGAAAGTTCATTTCCTCAACAGTGACGGCAATAGAATGAGGCAGTTCTTCACGTGCGCCTTCTAAGGCGGCCTCACGCACAAATTCTGCGATCATGGTAGCTTCAGGTTCGTCTGTAAGTTCACCCTCAGGATAGAGCGGAGGTGAAACCGGCATGTAACTTGCTAAAACGTCAGCAACGGCATCGACTTGAAAGTGCTGTACCGCTGAAACCGGGATAATATCAGCCCAACCACCCTGACCGTCATGGACTGTGGGCTCATAATTTTTGCCAGTTCGTCGTTGAGCTGCGGGACCTGAACCTTTGGCAAAAGGTATATTTTTATTGTCTTTTTTGCTAAGCGATACACGATTCTCACGATGCGTAGCCCGGCGGGCTCGATCGGCGCGTTCTGCGCTCATTACCTCTTCGCCAAGAGCCTGCACCGCTATAAGCTGTTCAGAAAGCTGATCGTTACCGACAGTATCAGATTTTGTGACTATTGCCACGACAGGTTTATTACTTGAAGCCACCAACTGAGAAGCAATATAACGATCACCGGGACCAATTTTCTCGTTTGCCGGGATGCAAAACCCCAGGACATCCACTTGAGAAAGAGTGCCCGCAACAAGATCATTAAGCCGCTCCCCCAAAAGGGTACGAGGGCGGTGAATACCTGGAGTATCAACAAGGATCAGCTGATAATCGTCTCGATGCACAATACCGCGAATCGTGTGGCGTGTTGTTTGGGGGCGACTTGATGTAATCGCCACCTTCTGCCCTACCAAAGCATTCGTAAGGGTTGATTTTCCAGCGTTGGGACGCCCCACTAAAGATACAAACCCTGCACGATAATGCTCAGGGAAAGCAGGCTGAGTAGAGCCGCCACGTTCGATATCCATGATTCCTCGTTTCTGATGAAATGCTAAGCGTATAAAAATTAGTTGAATGTTTGCTGAGAAGAAGATGAATCTAGCGGCGTGTTGAAGCCTGTGCCCTCCGGTGAGTTTGATTCTTCGCCTAAGTGAGGCTGCGATTCTTGACGGTACACTCGTAACATATCGACTTGATGGCGCCGCCCGCTGCTACCAATGGCACGAATGGTAATACCCTCAACCGTAACTTCAGATCCCACGATAGGTACTTTCCCTAGGTGCTTCGCTAACAAACCGCCTACGGTATCTACATCTTCGTCGTCAAGGTCAATCCCAAAAATTTCTCCAAGATCTTCAACGCTTAGGCGCGCCGAAACTTTGAAGCTTCCATCTTCCTGAAGGGAATACTCAGGTTTCTCGTTGTCATATTCGTCCGAAATATCGCCAACGAGCTCTTCGATAAGATCCTCAAGCGTGACCATACCGGCGGTACCGCCATACTCATCAACCACGACGGCAACGTGCGTTGATTCCCGTTGCATTTGTCGCAAAAGATCCATAACTTTCTTCGATTCAGGCTCAAAACGTGCCTCACGCATAAGAGAGATAATGCTAGGCTCTGGCGCATCACCGCGGCTATGGGCAAGATGAGCCTGCATGCAGTCCTTGAGATATAGGATGCCAAGCACATCGTCGTTTGATTCCCCAATCACCGGCATACGCGAATATCCCGAACGCAGAAAAAGGCTAAGCGCGTTCTCGATACTCTCATTAGCCTCAACAGTCAACATATCTGTGCGCGGCACCATAATAGAGCGGATGCGCGTATCATCAAGCTCGAAAACCGACTGAACAATCTGTGCCTCATCATCTTCAATAGTCTCAGCATCAGAGGCACGATCCAGGAACTCGCGAAGCTCATCTTCGGCAAAAACACCGGCAGGACCATCTAAAACACGCTGTGGTGCTGCCTTATGTACAAGTGCATCAAGAAAAGACGATAACCACCCGAGAGTAATCGCGGTGAAATGCACAGGAGTAGCAAGACCTCTTAACATCACGACCGCGCGGTTACGGCCTAAAGCCCGGGCCAACACCGTAAGCAGCGGATATCCCACTAACGCGACACATACCAAAGTAATAAGCCCAGCCAGCCAGTGATGCTCGACTATGCTAAGGATAGCGACCATAAAGGCAAGAGTAGCCACCCCGGTCGTAAGAACCCGCGCCAGCCGCAAGGGATGCGTATACCGCTCGTCATTTCCGGTACTTGCTTCGGTCAAAACCCGTGCAAAAACACTATGTGGGTGTTCTTGCGCGACTTCCTCTGCCTCAGTGCGTGGTAAATAGACAAAGGCGGTTTCCGCAACAGTGATTGTAAACGCTAAAACCGTTGCGATAAGAGCAAGGATAAAGAGTAATAGCCCGGCCATAAATACCCCTAATGTCGAGTCTCGACGGGGGCAGCACGTCCCAAGAAGCCTTCGAGCAAAGAGCGTTGAAGCCCAAACATTTCAGCTTCTTCCTGTGCACTCCCATGATCATACCCCAAACAATGGAGAATCCCGTGCGTTGTCAGCAGACATAGCTCATCAAGCGTGGAATGCCCGGCGTCAGCACCCTGACGAGCCGCAACCGGCGGGCAGAGCACAATATCGCCCAGCATACCCTGGGCAAGCTCATCTTCAGTGCCGGGAACAAGCTCATCCATTGGAAAGCTCATGACATCGGTTGCCCCAGGTAAGTCCATCCATTCCAGATGAATCTTCTCCATCTGCTTCTCCCCAACAATGGCGATAGAGAGATAAGTATCTTTGCTTATGAAAAGCTTCGCGAAGATGTAATCCACCAGATTGCTGAGAACTTCGGTATCCACTGACGCAAAAGCATCATGAACAAGCTGAGTCGTGACGTTACCAGGTTTCTCATTAGGGTCCTCAACATGAAAATCAAGTACAGCCACTAGCGTTGTCCACCCTTCTGCTGTGACTGGTTCTCCCCAGACTCACCACCGTTAATTCCGGCTCGATCCAAAAGTTTCTCAGCCGCAGCTTCAATCGTGGCGCGCTTAACTTTACGATTACGTTTACGTTCCATAGCCTTTTGATCTTCGCCCCACTGATCGTACGCGGAGACAATGTTAGACACTAGACTATGGCGCACGACATCAGAGGAATCCAGGGTGCTAAAAACAATGTCATCAACTCCGGTCAAAATATTACGTACCTGTTTAAGCCCCGAAGCTTGGCCACCCGGCAGATCAACCTGTGTAATATCGCCGGTGATTACCATCTTGGAGCCAAAACCTAAACGAGTCAGGAACATCTTCATCTGTTCAGCCGTCGTGTTCTGTGCTTCATCAAGGATGACGAAAGCGTCATTCAATGTACGCCCGCGCATATATGCGAGGGGTGCAACCTCAATTGTTCCTGCCTCCATAAGCTTAGGGATAGCCTCCGGTTCAAGCATGTCGTGTAGAGCATCATAGAGAGGACGCAAGTAAGGGTCAATCTTATCGTTGAGAGTTCCCGGTAAAAAGCCTAGACGCTCGCCTGCTTCTACTGCGGGGCGAGTTAAGACAATTCGGTTAACCTCGCGGCTTTGTAGGGCTTGCACTGCTTTTGCCATAGCTAAATATGTTTTACCGGTACCAGCGGGACCAATGCCGAAGACAACAG
This sequence comes from Rothia sp. HMSC036D11, assembly GCF_001814205.1. Lineage (NCBI taxonomy): Bacteria > Bacillati > Actinomycetota > Actinomycetes > Micrococcales > Micrococcaceae > Rothia > Rothia sp. HMSC036D11. The sequence goes on along the minus strand of NZ_KV815315.1, from coordinate 168,225 downwards.
TATTTGCGTCAATAGCATCCACATATTTTTTCTGGTTTACCGTCTTCGGGCGAATCGTCGTACCGCGTGTTGAAAGAATACTCGCTGAGAGCGTATGTGCTGGATTTGAAAGTTCATCACCGAGCATACCCATCAGACGATGGATAACTTGTACTGTAATCTGTGTACCGTGACTAGCGAGTACACGAAGTTCATTGAGAAGCTTCGCAACCGTGGTAACAGACACGGACGGACCGGAAATAAGAAGATCAAGATCCTTGGGACGAATTGAAATATTGTCGAAATAGTCCTCAACAATAGTGAGATGCGCGTCTTGAGGGCCAAGAACCGCTATCATCTCTGCGGCGCTTTTGAAAGATACGGTACGTGCCGTTGAGAGGGGTCGTGAGGTAGTCGTCAAAAGTAAGCTCCTTGGCTTGTTGGTTCTTAAATAAGTGTAACGTTACTTACCAGCGTCCCAACACTACGTTGATAGTGCACAGTGCTGCGGCACCAGCAGTGGAGGCTCGCAGAATTTCAGTTCCTAACAGTGCCTTGTGCGCACCCGCCCGCGTGAAAAGTTCGATTTCCCGCTCGGTGATGCCTCCTTCAGGTCCTACAAGAATATAAATTCTGGTGGGATTATCAGGGCTGTACCCAATCTTTCGCAGATATTCGCTTAAGGGTTCAGTGGCCTGTTCATGCAGAATGTAGACATACGCTCCCTGATCTGTGAGCTCGCGTATGTGTTCTGCGAGTTCCTGCGAAGAATACAGCTCTTCCACGGTAGGAATGAGCGCTCGACGCGATTGCTTAGCGGCGGCAGAGACAGTATTTTGCCACTTTTGGTGAGCTTTAGTAGCGCGTTCCCCTTTCCACCGCACGATAGAGCGATCGGCACTCCACGGGATAACGCTCCGAATTCCAAGTTCGGTGCCGGTCTCAATTGCCAATATGTCTCGGTTATCTTTGGCGAGTGCCTGCACAAGGGAAACTGAGAGGCTGTTATCATCCTTATCTAGGTTTTGGACTGTAACTTCAAGTCCTTTAGAGGAAATCGCTGAAACAATACCGTGGATACGATGCCCTTGGCCGTCTGCAAGGTCAAGGTTCTCCCCTATAGCTAAGCGTTTCACCTTGGCGTGATGCGCCTCCGGGCCAGTTAGAGTAAATGTACTCCCTGCCGTGCAGCTGGCTAGCTCTTTGGCGGTAATGTAGAAAATGGGGGCGCTCATAAGATCCTTGATAAAGCTGTATCCGAAGTGTTTCATCTTACCGTACTAGGATTTTCAGAACACTTCGGATACAAAGAATGTTGTCTATTTAAATTGGTCTTTGAGTCGCGAAAAAAGACCATGTTTTTGTTTGACGTGGGTGCCTTCGTGCAAGTCTTCTCCACGAAGTTCAGCGAATTTTTGGAGCAACTCACGTTGTTCGGAGTTTACATTGGTCGGTGTTGTGACCTGAATACGTACCTGTAGGTCTCCGCGTTTATCGGAGTGAAGGCGGGTAACACCTAAGCCGTTCAAAGTTACGATGTCGCCGCTTTGTGCGCCTTCAGGGATGGTGATCTCTTGAACCCCATCGAAGGTTTCTAAGGGTACGGTGGTTCCTAAAACGGCTGCGACCATAGGAATATTCACCGTTGTGGTGAGATTATCACCATCGCGAACAAAGTATTTATCGCGCTTAACGTTGAGATCAATATAAAGATCGCCATTGGGACCACCATTGAGTCCAGCTTCGCCTTTACCTCGCAGACGTATGCGGGCTCCGTCATTAACACCGGCGGGAACGGTGAAGGTCAGCGGGAGTTTTTCGCCCACACGGCCCTGTCCGTGGCATTCTGGGCAGCGGTGTTTGATGACGGTGCCATATCCCTGACAGCTGGGGCACTCTACCTGCTGCATGACGGTTCCTAGGATGGATTGAACACGGCGCTGCATGAATCCCTGGCCATGACAGGTCTCACAGGTTTCGGGGTGGGTTCCGGGAGCTGTTCCTTCACCTTCACAGGATTTACAAGTGACGGCCGTGTTAAGCTCTACAGTCTTTTCGACGCCAAAAACTGCGTCTTTGAGGGATATTGAGACGTTGATAAGTGCGTCTTGTCCCTGGCGTACGCGGGACGCGGGACCGCTTTGTCCACCGCCTCCGGTAAACATATCGAAAAGATCTTGAAACCCGAAACTTCCTGAGCCGAAGCCGCCAAATCCTCCTGCGCCTCCAGGGAATCCTGCACGACCCTGTTCGTCGCCGGTAGCGTCGTAATTACGGCGTTTCTCGTTATCTGAGAGTACTTCATAGGCGAGGGTTACACGTTTGAACTCCTCGGCTGCCTCTTCGGATGGGTTAACATCGGGGTGCAGTTGACGCGCCTTTTTACGGTACGCTTTTTTAATCTCTTCGGGGCTTGCGTCCTTTGAGACTCCAAGAGTTGAGTAGTGATCGCTCACGTGTTTCTTCTATCCTTTTCGTACCGGAGTGCTCCGGGTATGGTGTCAATATAAAATCTGTAAATTTGTGGGGCTCTGAGGAGTTACCCGCTTGATGTCATGATGCTCGTGTGCCTAAGACATGACCTAGATAGCGAGCTACCGCGTTCACCGCCGCAATGTTACCACGGTAATCCATGCGGACTGGACCCACCACGCCAAGTTTTGCCGTATGCTTCCCCAAGGCGCCTTCATTGTCTGGTAAATGTTGTTTGCCGTATGAAACTACAACGGGTGAATCGTATTCACCAGTGACAATAGAAGCTCCTTGAAGCGCTTGCTCCGTATTCTCGTGACCGATCCTTACACTGTACCCGGCTTCTTGAACCGATGCGTGAGACAGCACGCGAAGCAGCGTAACTTGTTCTTCGAGCGCATCCAAAATGGGAGCTATGCTCGCCGAGAAGTCGTCGTGACTTCGTGCTAGGTTTGAGGTGCCAGAGATCGCGAAGCGAATATCTCGTTCAAAATAAGGCTGTGCTCGCAGATGATCCACGATAACTTCGGTGAGCTCCGGAGAGCGGCCTCGCAACGCTGGATGATGCGCTTCTGGCAACAATGCACTTATGTTTTCGAAAGGTAAACCCTGAAGCATTTTAAGCAGGTTTTCTTTAATCGCTGCAAGAGCTGACACAGTTTCATCATGCGATAAGGCTGTAGTCTCTGGCAGTATCACAGTGACCCGGTGGATTGTGCCAAGATCACTGATAAGCAATGCTAAGAGCGTGCGTGAATCTAGGGGTACGAACTCAAGATGCAAGAGAGTTCCAGCGTTACGTGTTGGGTACTGGATAAGCGCCACCTGATGCGTGAGATGGGCAAGTGTTCGGGTGGCGGCTTCAATCATGTCTTCTACGCTGTGTGCGCTTTCAAGAATTTGCCGTAACGCCGAAACTTGGGTTGCAGAGAGAGCACGCGGCGCGGCTAGAGCATCGACGAAGAACCTGTATCCCTGCTCTGTAGGAATACGCCCAGCGCTGGCGTGCGGTGCACTCAAAAGCCCCTGTTCTTCTAAAGCTGCCATATCATTGCGTATCGTGGCACTGGATACTTGAAGATGGTGGCGCTGTGCCAGCGTCTTTGAACCTATGGGTTCGCCTGTGCGCACGTAGTCTTCAACGATTGCCTGCAATATGCGCATGCGGCGTTCGTGTGACATGGTACTCCTTGCGACCCTATCGGTGGTTAATAATCTGGAAAAGCATAATCTGGCACTCTTGTTGAGAGAGTGCTAAAAACTACTTTTATCATAGCCGGGTAACCCCTAGCGGTACTAGTCTTTCGCCAGAAGCGAGTTATCAATACTTTAGAATTGGATGGGTTCTGCCAAAAGCTAACCTGCGGAAACCAGGCAATATCCGTGGTGCCGTTGTACGAAGGATGCAAGATATGAGTGAACGATACGCTTGGGGTGCACAAGATCTATCACGTGCCTCAATAAATAACAGGCCTACTCCTCCTCGTCGGGTCGAGCTAAAACGCGGGATGGTCCTTGAGGATCTTAACGGGTGGGTTGGCGAAGTAGTGCATGCCGAACGTATTGGTGGAGAAATATTTTTCGGGCTTGAAGACGCTCACGGACGGGTCAAAAATTTTCCTTTAGGAATCGGGTACTTTCTTGAGGGCGAACCGGTTGAGATTGTTGCCCCAACACCACGAAAGACCTCAGGGCGCAAAATTTCTCGTTCTGGTTCAGTAGCAGTTGAAAACGCTCCAGCACGGGTGGCGCGCGCATCCAGAATCTGGGTTGAGGGGCTTCATGATGCGGAACTCGTCGAGAAAGTGTGGGGCCATGATCTGCGGGTTGAAGGTATTGTGGTCGAGCCCCTTCATGGTGTTGATGATTTAGCAACTGCCGTTAAAGAGTTCTCCCCCGGTCCAGAGCGACGACTTGGAATTCTTGTGGATCATCTTCTGAAAGGCACCAAGGAAGAACGTGTTGTGGCGGAGGCTTTAGCTGTTCCCGGCGCTGCTGGAAATATTAAGATTGTGGGGCACCCTTTCATTGATATTTGGCAGGCCGTCAAGCCGCAGGTTCTCGGAATTCCGGCATGGCCGCAGGTGCCTCGAGGTGAGGACTGGAAGAAAGGAATTCTACGTCGGTTGGGACAGCCACATCAAAACCAGGAAGACGTGGCAAACGCCTGGAAACGTATTCTTTCCCGAGTTGACTCTTATTCCGATCTTGATCCTACGCTGCTAGGACCTGTTGAGTCGCTCATTGATTTTCTGACTGAATAAGGTAATGTGAGTAGCTCAGGTTGTCTATGCCGCGCCTCTGGCGAGGCGTTCGGTAAAACACGTTACAATAAATAAGGATTTTAGGTTGTACAGGTGCACCAACTGAGGCATGTGTACGGCAGAGCAAAATAGACGAGTAATAATCAGGATTTCTGTGGTTCAAGATACTCGCCCGGAGGGGCATAAACGAAACATTACACCTTTGCCTGTGTCGCAGGACCGGAGCATGGCGACTTTTGCTCACTTTAGCGGCATCATCGGGTTTTTGCCTGCCGCTGCTATCTACTATTTGTATCGTGACCGCGCCCCCTTCACTGAGCAAGAGTCACGTGAAGCCATGAACTTTACGCTTCTGCCTTCAATTATGATTCTTGTTCTTCTCATTTTGAGCTTCGTGCCCGGCATGGCAAGCCTCATGATGTTCTTTACTGCTATTCTGTGGCTTTATATGGCGATCAGTTCCGTAATTGCGGGCATCTACGCCGCTCAAGGAGAACCTCATAGGTACAAGCTCAACCTGCGTATCCTTGACCTTTTCCTCAAGCCTGCTGAAGACTTCAAAGAAAAGAAGAAGCAGCACCGAGAAGAAATGGAAGGGCAACAGCAACAACAGGCAGCCGAGCGCCGCGTATAAACAGACTTATACATCGTATAAGGCACCCCGGGTCACTATTTCGATATGGAATATGTGGCCCTTTATTTTTACGCGCATATTACATACCACATAAAACACCTGTTAACGATTGAAGGCCCCTGATACACAAGGGACCTTCAACCGTATTCACTCAACTTCAGCAAAGACGACAACACGCTGTAACATATACCGTCCTGCCAATATAGACTCTACCTTAGTTTCAACCTAATGTCTAGTAATTCAATTATTTTATCCTGAAAGTTAAGGCAATTATATTTTTGGGGTAAGTATTCTCGCATATTTTACGAGACATTTATTTTATATCTGGAAGTAATTCTCGAGTAACAGCATCACCTAAAAGTCGACCCTGCAACGTGAGTTTTACCGAAGCATCAGGATTGGGCATACCGGTATCCGTAAAAACATCGGATTCAATGAGACCTTGCGAGAGCAACCACCGTAAAGAAGACCCCAGGTCAGCGGCAGAATGCACGGCTAGAAGCTCGTGCATAGGCAACCCCTCACGTACTCGAATCAACAGCATAATCGTCTCAAAAGAACGAGAATCTGAGTCTAAAATCTCTCGCGCTGCGGCCGGCGACTGCCCAGCTCGAACGCGATGCGCATAGGGAACGGGATGTTTAATATTCCACCACCGGGTACCGTTTATATGTGAATGTGCTCCCGGTCCTATTCCCCACCAGTCTTGATTACGCCAATACGCCATATTATGGTCACTTCGAGTATGCTCAGACCGAGAATAATTCGAGACCTCATACCACCGATATCCGGCTTGCATGAGAAGATCTTCTGCACGCAAATACATATCTGCCATGAGGTCATCATCAGGCATTGTATATTCACCGCGCCGAATTTGTGCGGCAAGTTTAGTACCGTCTTCAACAATCAAAGAATATGCAGAAATGTGGTCTGGCTGATAAGAAATCGCCGCTTGCACACTTTGCTCCCACTGCTCCAGCGTTTCTGACGGAGAGCCATAAATTAAATCTATCGATACTTGAAGACCAATATCTCGCGCCCACGCCACAACTTTAGGAACATTTTCGGGTGTGTGGGTACGGTCAAGAACTTTCAAAACCTCGGGCACAACAGATTGCATACCAAAAGAAACACGCGTAAATCCGCCGTCTTTTAACGTCTGCAGATCCTCATAGGTGACAGAGTCAGGATTAGCCTCGGTGGTGACCTCAGCATCATCTTCGATACCGAAAATATCAATTGCAGTTCTCAGGATGCGCACCAAATCATACGCAGGGAGTTTCGTGGGCGTACCCCCGCCGAAGAATACCGTATGCAACGGCCGCTTTACCACCCCGGATGCTTCAAGAGTGCGAGCGGCAAAGAAAATCTCAGCTGTAGCATCGTCCGCATACGTACCCAGCCCTATCCCGTCACCAAAATCTTCGGTGGCATAAGTGTTGAAATCACAATACCCACATCGCACCGAGCAGAACGGAATATGTACGTAGAGGCTAAAATCACGGTTTTGGCACCCGTGCGCACACGAGGCTGGGATGCGTCCATCACGCGGCGCGGGCGCGCCAACCGGTTGCGCGGGTGCCATACAATGCCTCCTTCATGAGAATCTAGCCGAGTGCGTGTGCGTAAAAATGACGGGTAGAGATGCTCTTTTCTTGGAGTCATGTCTCTACCCGCAAGAAAGACGGTAAAGATTTACTTCTTTTTGTCTTTCTTCTCTTTCTCTTCGCCCGAAGATAGGGCGGCGATGAATGCCTCTTGCGGTACCTCGACGCGGCCGACCATCTTCATGCGCTTCTTGCCTTCCTTCTGCTTTTCCAGCAGCTTGCGCTTACGCGAAATATCGCCACCGTAGCATTTTGACAGCACGTCCTTGCGCATAGCGCGAATATTCTCGCGGGCAATGATGCGAGAACCAATAGCAGCCTGAATAGGAACCTCAAATTGCTGACGAGGTATTAGCTCACGAAGCTTACTCGTCATCATCAAACCGTACGAATAGGCCTTGTCGCGATGGGTAATAGCCGAGAAAGCATCCACTTTCTCACCCTGAAGCAGGATATCGACCTTCACCAGGTCAGCCTCTTCCTCACCATCGAACTTCCAGTCCAAGGATGCATACCCACGAGTACGGGACTTGAGCTGATCGAAGAAATCAAAGACAATCTCGGCCAGCGGCAGGCGGTACCGCATCTCAACGCGATCCTCAGATAGGTAGTCCATGCCGCCCATTTGCCCGCGGCGCGACTGGCACAACTCCATGATCGCCCCAATATAGTCGCTGGGGGCAATAATCGTACATGCCACCATTGGTTCACGAATGGTTGCGACTTTACCCTCGGGGAACTCGCTTGGATTAGTCACGCGCTTTGCATTACCCGATTCGTCCACAACATCGTAGATAACGTTGGGGGCGGTCGAAATAAGGTCGAGATTGAACTCGCGTTCCAAGCGTTCGCGCACGATTTCAAGGTGCAGCAGGCCTAAGAAGCCACACCGGAAACCGAACCCGAGTGCTGCAGAAGTTTCGGGTTCGTAGACAAGCGCAGCATCGTTGAGCTTGAGCTTGTCTAGGGCATCTCGCAACGCCGGATAATCTGAACCATCAATAGGAAATAGCCCAGAGAACACCATAGGTTTCGGGTCTTCATAGCCGCCTAGGGATTCTGCGGCAGGCTTTACAGCAGAGGTTACGGTATCGCCCACGCGGGATTGCCGAACGTCCTTCACGCCAGTGATCAAATAACCCACTTCACCCACGCTCAGCCCTTTGGAGGGAATGGGGTCGGGTGAAATTACCCCAATCTCAAGCAGATCGTGTTCTGCGCCGGTAGACATCATCTTGATTTTCTGGCGCGGTTCAAGTTTTCCGTCTACGACACGCACATAGGTGACCACTCCGCGATAGGAATCATAAACCGAGTCAAAAATCATGGCGCGGGCCGGCGTGTCCGCCTGCCCCACAGGCGCGGGTATGCCTTCGACAATACGGTCCAACAGAGCTTCTACACCCTCACCAGTTTTGCCTGAAACCCGCAGAACCTCGTCAGGTTCGCAGCCAATAAGGTTCGCCAGCTCTTCAGCGTATTTATCGGGCATAGCGGCGGGCAAGTCGATCTTATTCAAGACAGGAATAATCGTAAGATCGTTCTCCATTGCCAAGTAGAGATTGGCGAGAGTTTGGGCTTCAATCCCCTGCGCTGCATCAACAAGAAGCAGAGCGCCTTCGCATGCGGCAAGTGAGCGAGAGACCTCATAGGTGAAGTCAACGTGTCCCGGAGTATCAATCATATTGAGTGCATAGGAAGTACCGTCGATCTCCCATGGCATACGTACTGCCTGGGATTTAATGGTGATGCCTCGTTCACGCTCAATATCCATGCGGTCAAGGTATTGTGCCTTCATATCGCGCGGCGCGACAACGCCAGTTGCCTGAAGCATACGGTCAGCGAGCGTGGATTTTCCATGATCGATATGTGCAATGATGCAGAAGTTGCGAATAATCGCGGGGTCGGTAGCCGCCGGTATTGGCGGATTTTTCGACAGAGGAGCCACTCGCATATTCCTTTCATGGAGGTTCATCAGGCAGCTGGCACAATTATCTTTTATTTTCCCATAATGCACGCTGGAAGCGCGAACCGGCACGGCTGGCGGGCACAAAGAATTCCCCGCCGGGAGAGAACCGACGGGGAAACCTTATCACTTCGCAATGCGCCTCATACAGAGGCTGACATTAGGAAAGTTTGTTAACCAGATGCGCTAGACCGGACTTCTTGTTAGCAGCGTTCTTCTTGTGCAGAACACCCTTAGAAACAGCCTTATCTAGCTTGCGGCTCACAAAACGCAGTGCCTCTTCGGCAGCTTCCTTGTTCTGTGCCTCAACAGCTTCCTTAACCCGGCGGGTTGCGGTCTTCAGCTCAGATTTAATAGCGTTGTTACGCAGACGAGCCTTCTCGTTAGTGAGGATGCGCTTTTTCTGGGACTTGATATTAGCCACGATTAAACTTTCTGTTTGTCTTATTGGTCGGTGAGGGCTATGCTGACCGATCATCGACTGAGCGGCGTGGGGATGCCTATGGCAACCGGACAGCAGTGCCTGATGACCACCAGACACTCAACCACAAATCATAGCAGATAAATGCCTGTAAGAATACCTGTTATTTCAAGGATGATATATGATTTTCGCGCTTTTGAGATAGGTACAATATCGGACTAACGGCGGTTGTAGGCTTGTTCGATAAGGCGGAAAGTCTCTTGAGGCATAATTGCCCCCTCACGGCGCATGTTCTCAGGACGCACCCGTAAGACGCGATTGAGTTTGACCTCGGAGGCCCGACCCTGGGAATCCCAAGAGCCTGAACCAATATCTAGATAATTAGAATCTGCATGATCGCGGTTGTTGTGGTCTTTGCTGGTCATCATGAAGGCAAGCAGGTATTCTCCGTCACGTCCTACAAGGATGACCGGGCGATCTTTCCCCTGAGTATGGTCTTCTTCGTAAGGAACCCAAGTCCACACGATCTCACCAGGATCTGGATCGCCGTCCAATGAGGGAGAATACTCAAAGTCAATAGACCCGCGATAGTCTCCTGGATAGTCTGAGCCCTGTCCCTGCGAACTCTGCTGTTGAGAGGGCGCAGACTTAGAAGCACCAGGACCTGGTTTCGGCGCATTTGACGTCTGAGGTTGTTCAGAATCGTAGTTGGTCTGTGCTTGCGACTGTTGTGCGTTATCGCGCAGAGCATCTTCTGCTGCTTTCCGAAGCGAAGGCAAAACGGCGAAGAATGCTTTTTTCAGTGTTTGTAGCATGGGGTCCATTATGCCTTATGACGTAAATCTTTCCCTAGCTCATATATGAGCAAAATAAAAATGCATTTATGAGCGGTTATGAGGCAATGCAATGGCAAGTACCGCGCGTTCAACCGCATATACCGGGTCTAGGCCCTCCCCCTTGAGCTGTGCGTCGGCATCAGCAAGTAGCTGCACGATACGGGCGATCTGTTCACTGGTGAAACGCCTTCCGTCGCGTTGTGCCTGTTCAACCTGCCATGGAGCCATACCTACCTCACCGGCAAGTTCCTGGGCACTGGCACGCACATGATGCACGCGGGCAATATTGCGAATACGCATGGCAAGTGCCCCCAACAGAGGGATAGGTTCTGTTCCCGTTGCTAAAGCATGTCGCAAAAGCCTAAGCGCTTCTGCTGCGTTTCCCGTAACAGCGGCGTCTCCCACCCGAAAAGCGGTAACTTCGGTTCGCCCGCCATAGTAACGGTTCACGATCTCTTCGGTAATATTTCCCGCAACATCTGCTTGAAGTTGAGCACAGGCGGAGGCAAGTTCAGCGGTGTCGTTGGTGGCGGCTACGAGTAGGCGTAGGGCGCCGGGATCGATAGTGCGTTTAGCCGCTCGGAATTCACCGGTGACAAATTCCGTTTTTTCGCGCTCGGCTTTGAGCGGTTTACAGGGAATAAGAACGTGGCTTTTACGTATGGCATCAATGAGTTTTTTGCCGCGGTTGCCGCCGGAATGCTGCATGATGAGCATAATGTCGGATTCTGGGGCAGCAATGTAGCTGAGAACATCGTTAAGGAAGTCTTCACTCATGGTGGCGACGTTGTCAGCATCTATTATTTTGGCAGTCCCGAAGAGCGACGGGCTCGCGAGGAGAGTGAGTTCCCCCGCAGTGTAGGTGGAAGCGTTGATGGTGACTAGGTCTGCATTTGGATAGGTGCTATAAAAAGCGGTGCGCAGACGTTCACGTGCTCGTGAGGCGAAATACTCTTCGGAACCGTGGAGCATGATGACCGGTGCAGGACTTACGGTGCGCCATGCGTTATCAAGCGCTTTATTAGCGCGTTGGCCGTGGTAGTTGCCGCGTGATGAGCTTCCCCTGGGAGTCACGGTACCTCATTGCTCGTCGGTGTGTTGCTGTTTCTATCATACCGAAGTGTCTTTGATCGATTTGGTGCGTTAGTGATTGACGGTGCGTACTAGTTACATGCCGAGTATTGGGTATACGTACATAATCGAGGTGAAGCTCGCGCTTGTAAATATGGTAATCCCAGAGCCATATCAGCAGGCTACCCACAAAGACAGTAACTCCAGCAAAAGCTACAGATGCCAGAGTAACATCTACATCGAGTGGATTTGCGGGTGCGTGTGCAAAATATTTCGCTATGTATTCGATGCCCTGTGCCGGTATTCTACCGAGAATAAGAGCAATATCCGTGATGGCCGTGAAGTTGATGCTGTAGCTCAGGAACGCGGCAAGACCAGCAAACATTGTGATCGCGGTTAGTGGAGCGGCGAGCATATTTGCGGGAATGGTATAGAGCGGTATTTTGCCGCTGATACCTAAAATCACAGGGGTACACCAGAGCGAGGCGCTGGCGGAAGCTGCTATAAGTTCGGCGAGGGTGTGCGGTAGGACGCGCATCAAGAGGCGCGTGAGTGAGGGTCCGAGCGCTATCAGCGATGCCGTAGCCACGGTGGAGAGCATAAAGCCGAGGTCACCAGCGAGTTTCGGCGCAGCGATGAGGCAGAACACGATAGTGGTGGCGAGCGCGCTAAGAGTATTTCTCCCGGTGCCGCGGAGCATCGCCAAAGCTCCTAGTGACCCCATGAGAATAGAGCGGATTACGGATCCCTCAAAAGTGAGAATCATGGAGTAGAGAACGACGGCGGTAATACCCATTCCGATCATGAGGCGGCGTGGAACGCGCACGAGAATTCCAAAACGGTAGCCAGCCATGAAAATGATGGCGATATTTGCTCCAGAGACTGCGGTAAGGTGACTGAGCCCGCTAAGCTTATAGTTTTCCTTACTGGTGTTGGGCATCGCGGAGTCATCGCCATAGGCGGTACCTAGAAGTAACGCCGTGGTTTCGGCATCGAGGTGTCGGCGGGCGTAATCGCGCATCCTAGTGTTTAGGGCGCGTGTGTGCTCAAGATTTTGGTTCGGTTGAGGGAATATGCTTGCACCTTTGAGGAATGCGGTAGTGCCTTTATTTTCAAGGGTTCCGAGCGCGTTAACCCGGGTTCCGGGGTTAAGCTGCTGTTTTTGGGTGTTGCTGTAAATACGAATATCTTCATGAATTGGTGCTCGAAGATTACGGTATTGAGCCGTTTCGGTGCTGAGAATGATCATATTCGTATGCGAGTCAAGAGGGCGTATTTCCCTGATGAATCCGGTTATACGTAACGAGGTTCCTTCGGCATCTCTTAAGGTCGTGCGGCTGGAATCCGTTCCGGTCAGCATGAGCAGGACAGCTTGCAGAGTCACCAAGAGCATAATGAACATGAACTGCCCGAGGATAGGACAAAGAATATGGGCGATTTTGCGTCCATAGAAGGTATTGAGCGTTATGGTGATTATTCCGAGCAGGCTAATAGCCACTAAAACGCAGTATTTATAGGGCTGAAAAGTACCGTGATACATGGCGGCCAGCGTGAAAATCCAGAGTACGACCGCCGAGACTATAAGCCGTATATCAAGGTGAATAATGGCACTAACAGCGCGAAACCATTCGCGGTTATGGTCGCGGCGATAGCGCATCCACTCAGTACGGGCGAAATTTCGGGTGAGATATGGTTTGAGCTTAGGCGGAATGTGCAGAAAACTCATGATGCGGCTCATTACCTATATTGTTTGACGCTAACGGATTTAGACTGTGACGAGCGGGCGCAACGAACTCATGAGAGAGGGACCGATGCCAGGTACCGCATCCAGTTCATCAACACTTTTGAAGCCTCCGTGAGCATCACGCCAAGAAATAATGCGGGCGGCTAGAGAAGGACCAATGCGCGGCAAAGTCTGCAGCTGCTCAGCAGTCGCAGTATTCAGGTTGATAGGAGAACCCGGTGCGCCCTGCTGCCCAGCGCCCGCAGAAGATTTCGGTGCCGCAGGATTTTGCGCGGCTCCCGGAGAACCGTTGGGTGAAGCACTGTTTCCCCCGGCTGGTGCGGCAAGTACCGGTGCAGCGGTCTCCCCTGTCTTGGGGATGTAAAGCTGTGTGCCGTCGCTAAGGCTGCCCGCGAGGTTCACCCGGTTGAGGTCGGCATCCGGGGTTGCGCCTCCTGCGGCTTCAAGGGCATCAATGGCACGGGCATCAGCAGGGAGCGTTTGCACGCCAGGAGTTTTGACTGCTCCAGCTATATGCACTCGAATAGTGCCATTCTTATTCGGAACCTTATTCTGCGCAGATGAATCTGAAGGGGTGGCACTCGGAATTACGGATGAGCTAGCCCCTGGCGCCGCCACCTGGGCGCTACTGGTAGACTCTTCGTTTGCTTGCGGAGTGGGTGTAAATCCTAGCAACCCCCAGAGAATAATTCCTAGAACGCCCAAGGCTAAAACGAAGACGGCATAGGGCGGAACCTTCCACCGAAAAGCACGGGTTTTCGCTGGTGTTTCCCATTCGTCCCATTCATCCTGAATGAGCTCTTCGGGCATATTCTCGCGCTGTGCAATAACGTGAGTAGTGTGCTCGCCGCGCTGCTCCTTGGCAGGGTTGTGCGCAGGTTTTACCGCGGAGATCTGCTGCTGTGTGCCCTCGTAGTAGCTTTCCGCCAAATCGTCTGGTTCGGTGCTATGAGTGGCGCGTTGTCTAGCTCGTCTTAAAAGCTGTTCAGATGCCGACTCATGCTGCTCATACACGGTTTGTTCGTAAGAATCTGAGTAGAGTCTTCGAGGGCTCTTCCCCACCGAGGCAGAAGAAGCAGACCCTTCCGCAAAATCATCATGCGGCATAAGGCGTTCTGTGGGCTCGTCATCCCAGATCTCATAGGGGCTTTGCTTCTCTGTCTGAGCTTCCTGTGCTGGTACCGACGTCTCAGCTCTTTCGGTTAGCGTCTGCATAGAAGAGCTTAGTGGATGAAATGCTTGGTGGGCGTTATCGCGGGTCATAGTGCAAGCCTAGCCGCGTGCTTACGCCCCCGCCGGGCGGTTCCTATATTCTGTGGATAACTATCCGAGCGGGACACAAAAACCGGCTATCCACAGGGTTACGCCAATTTTTGCGGGTGAATCGGGTAATTATTTTAGTGGCCACACAAAGAAATATGACATTCTCACATCGCATGGCTAATAGATGACAGCGGCAAGTGCACCCAGCCCGGAATGTGCCGCTAATACGGGCGGGAGAGAGCTGAGAACCGCATCCGAAGCGAAGGCGCCCAACGAATCTTGCAAGGCTTTAGCCTCCGCGAGGTTACCCATATGGTGAAGCGCTACCACGTGACCGGTTGGTCGTACGTCGTGCTGCGCAGCCGCAGCTGCAGGATGCTTTTTTACCGATTGGTGCTTGGTACAAACGTCGCGAATAATCTGCGTGAGGCGTTCTTTCGCGCGCGTTGCGGTACGGGGGCGCTCAACATAGGTCAGTTTTCCATCCGCGACCGTGCCGATAGGCTTGATCTGGAACATCTGCCCTACCATTGCCAATGCGGGCGAGACACGGCCCCCGCGACGAAGCGCATCGAGAGTAGGAATGTAGAAATAAATATCGGTCTCGGCGCATATACCGGTAACCACTTCGGCAAGCTCCTCAGGACTATCGCAAATATCGGCTACATCATGGGCGTGCAATGCCGCGTGCCCATAGGCTCCGGCGACGGTGCGGGAATCAAGTACGGTCACTCGCGCTTTAGAAAGCTGCGCACCCACTCGCGCTGATTCAACGGTTCCAGAGAGCTCTCCGGAGAGATGTATCGACAGAATATGCTCGTACCCTTCATCAACAAGGGTATCGTAGGTATCGGCAAAGACACCGGGGGCTGGACCGGAGGTATGGACCGTATTTCCGAGGACATGCGCCATCAAAATGGCTTCGTCAATTTCCTCGGGACTAAGACCGGTTAAATCGCGGGTTTTCGTATCGACTCGGGTGCCCCTGATTCCTGCACGTACGGGCGTCTCTTGAACGGATACCGGCATGGGTACCACGGCAAACCCACCGCGTTCTTGCCGCTCTTTAAGAATTTCAGGAGTAATAGCAGCGGCTGAGTCTGTCACGACGGCGATGCGTCCCATAAGGCACCTCCTGAATCTTAAAAATATGGCGATTTGCTATACCCGACTTTCTTATCATAGCTAAAAAGAATGGTGCCGCCGAAAGAAAAACCCGAAAAGTTTTCTTCCGGCGGCACCGCATCAACGTTTTGAAAACTCTAGATGACGATATTCACCAGTTTGGGGGCTCGCACAATCACCTTACGGATTTCCGAGCCTTCCACCAGCTTCGCGATAGTCTCATCCTCCAGGGCTTGTTTTTCAAGCTCAGCTTCAGAAATATCCTTTGATACCTCAAGGCGCGCCTTCACTTTGCCCTTGATCTGCACGATTGCGGTGACGGTATCATCCACGAGCAGGGATTCATCTACCTGCGGGAAACCTGCGGTCAGCACCGGGTTATTGTATCCCAGCGCGTGCCACATGTCCTCGGCGGTGTACGGCGCGTAGAGTGACAACAAGATTGCGATAGTCTCGGCGGCTTCGCGCACCGCAGGATCCGCTCCCCCAGGGCCCGAATCGATAGCCTTACGGGTAGCATTCACCAGCTCCATAGTCTTGGCGACCACCACGTTGAACTTGCCAGTGTCAAGAAGCTGTTTCACATCGTGTATGGTACGCGCCACCAGCTTGTGTAGGTTCGCATCGCCGGATGCCGCATCCACGCCAGGTTCGGAGGTAACGTCTTGAGCAATACGCCATGCGCGCGCCAAGAACTTCTGCGAACCGGCGGGTGAAACGTCCGCCCAGTCCACATCATCTTCGGGCGGCGAAGCGAAGATCATGGTGGTGCGCACCGCATCCACACCGAACTTATCAAGTTGCTCACCCAGGTTTACGCCGTTGCCGAGCGACTTCGACATGGCCTTACCGCCGTTGAGAACCTGCCCCTGATTCATGAGAGCTTTGAACGGCTCGCCGTGCTCAATCAGCCCCAAATCACGAATAACTTTCGTGAAGAAACGCGCATACAGCAGGTGCAGAATCGCATGTTCCACACCGCCCACGTACATATTGACCGCGCCCCATTCCCTGATCGCCTGCGGGTCGAAGGGGCCTTCGGCGTAACGGGGCGAAACATAGCGCAGGAAGTACCAGGAAGAATCCACGAAGGTATCCATCGTGTCGGAATCGCGGCGGGCGCTCTTACCGCACTGTGGGCAGGGAACTATAGCCCAATCATCGGCGGCAGCAAGGGGCGACTGTCCCTTGGGCGCCAGCTGCTCGCCACGCAGATTATCCGGCAACAGAACCGGCAGCTGTTCTTCAGGAACCAGCACCTCGCCACAGTCCTCACAGTGAATCACGGGAATAGGCGTGCCCCAGAAACGCTGGCGCGAGAGCAACCAGTCGCGCAGGCGGTAAATAACCTTACCTTCGCCGGTGCCGGCAGCCTCAACCAGCTCGGTAG
This sequence comes from Rothia sp. HMSC036D11, assembly GCF_001814205.1. Taxonomy (NCBI): domain Bacteria; kingdom Bacillati; phylum Actinomycetota; class Actinomycetes; order Micrococcales; family Micrococcaceae; genus Rothia; species Rothia sp. HMSC036D11. Next base: position 151,453 of record NZ_KV815315.1, on the reverse strand, counting down.
CCTTCGCAATAGCCTCTGCCTTGGGAAGTCCGGTTAGTTCACCGGAGTTAATGAGCACCCCATCGCCCGCAGTGGCGATACCCGACTCGGCAGGGTCTTCCTCGCCCTCAACATCGAGTACCGTCACGATCGGCAGGTCGAATTTCTTGGCGAAGTCAAGGTCGCGCTGATCATGTGCAGGCACCGCCATAATAGCGCCGGTACCATAATCGGCAAGTACGTAATCGGAAGCCCACACCGGCAGCTTTGCGCCGTTCAGCGGGTTGATTGCGTAACGCCCAGTAAACATACCGGTCTTCTCACGTTCGGAAGACTGGCGGTCAATATCGCTGAGCGCCTTAATCTGCTCGCGGTAGTCTTCTAGCGCCTGTGCCTGATCGGGTGTCACAATTTTCTCGGCAAAAGTCGAGTCAGCGGCAACAACAATAAAGGTTGAACCGTAGAGGGTATCTGGGCGGGTGGTGAAGACCGTGAAGGATTCGGCAGGCTGCGCCTCGGTAGCCTCAATCTCGAAGCGAACCTCAGCACCTTCGGAACGCCCAATCCAGTTCCGCTGCATCAGCAGAACACGTTCGGGCCATTTGCCCTCAAGCTGCTCCATATCGTCAAGAAGCTGCTGAGCGTAGTCAGTAATCTTGAAGTACCACTGATTCAGCGATTTTTTGGTAACCGTGGTGCCGCATCGTTCACAGGCACCGTTAACCACCTGCTCGTTCGCGAGCACGGTCTGATCTTTGGGGCACCAGTTCACCATTGAGTCTTTGCGGTAGGCCAGGCCCTTCTTATAGAACTGCTCGAAAAGCCACTGGGTCCACTTATAGTATTCGGGGTCTGAGGTGTGCAGGCGTCGATCCCAGTCCACGGCGATAGCGTAGCGTTTGAAAGATTCTGCCTGCGTGTCAATATTTTTGTAGGTCCACTCTTTTGGGTGGGTACCGTTCTTGATAGCAGCGTTTTCTGCGGGCAAACCGAAGGAATCCCAACCGATAGGGTGCAGAACATCGTAGCCGCACTGCTTGTAGTAGCGGGCATTCATGTCTCCAATAGCAAACGCTTCTGCGTGGCCCATATGCAGGTCACCTGAGGGGTACGGAAACATGTCTAGCACATAGCGGCGACCTTTCGCGGCGTTGCCGGTTGGTTTGAAGACACCCGTTTCTTCCCAGTAGGGGCGCCATTTCGCTTCCTGTGCACGGAAGTCATATGCATTCTCGGTGCGTTCGGTCTCTACCTCAGCAGACACTACGATTCCTTTGACGTTTGATTTTCGCTAACCAACCTATTCTAGCGTGTACCCACAAAGGTTTCTTGATGTATTCATAAACTCACGAGTTCCCGTTTCATATCGTGGATGCCCCGCCGCCCCGCCAGCCTCGCTTTCGTTTCCCCCAGGAGTAACCCTGCGCGTATAAACCATTTTCAGCCGTATACGATGAAAAACTCTGAATATTGTTTGACTTTTCATCTAAATCTCCAGCACCTACACAGAAATTCCACGTACACTGAGAGAACTCATTGTGTGCGTAAGCCGGTTTACGCACGCCCTCCGTGAATCTCTCTCAGGGATTTACAGTGACCGAGCCCGCAACACACGAAAGGCACCCGCCGTGGCATCACCCAGTACCGTTCTTGAAAGTGTGCCGGGGGCACTCATCCCGGGCACCAGATTTGAAATAGAGCTGTTTGGGGCAACTACACGGTATTGGCAGTACGGTGCGGGCATGAACACCGGCGTTTTTCCCTCCGAATGCTCTCCAAAAATCCTGCTGATTCACGGGTTCCGCGGCGATCATCACGGGCTTGAGATAATTGCGAACAGGCTTCTGAAACTCTTACCCGAAGCTAGTATTATCAGCCCCGACCTGCCAGGTTTCGGACGTTCAGAAGACCTGCCCATGACTGTTTCTTTACAGGGCTATACCGCATGGTTGCACGCGCTTATTGGGCAGATAAACCCTGTATGCCCTGATGGCTCTGATATTCACGTGGTAGGGCACTCGTTTGGATCTATCGTAACCGCTGCTTATGCCGCTGAATATCCGCACGGACTTGACCGCCTAACGCTCATTAACCCCATTAGCGAGCCCGCACTCGAAGGGTCACAGAAGATTGCTTCGCGGGCGGCATCGTTTTATTATCGCGTGGGTGCGGCGCTTCCCGAAAAAATTGGTTATCCATTGCTGCGTTCACAACTGATTACCCGTGTGACGAGCGAGCTGATGATGCGCACCCGCGAACCGGACATGCGCCGCTTTATCAATAACCAGCACGCCGCCTATTTTGGGTCTTTCGGATCGCGTAAGGGTGTTTTGCAGGCTTATGAGGTTTCGATTTCGGCAACTGCCGCCGAGTTTGCCCCGCAGATTCAGGTTCCCGTGCAGATGCTTGTTGCCGAAGACGATGATTTGGGTACCCCACAGACGGCACGCGCCATGTTTGCCGCGCTTAAGGGGCGCCCGCACCCCCCTGGTGAACGTTTTGAGATGATTCCTGAGGTTGGGCATTTGATTCATTATGAGACGCCTACAGTGGCGGCAGGTTTGATTGCAGAATTCACGCACGAAGATTTTACGGTGTAATCCCAAGGAGAATCCTATGAAACTTATGGTTGACGCCCGTTATACACGCATTGGCTTTCACGACGGCATTAGCCGGTATACCGCTTCGCTGTTGGGCGCGTTGAAGGATTTGATGGATTCCGGTGCCTCCGAGGTCGCCGATCTGCAGTTGGTGATGGTGATTAGTGATGAACGCCAGCTGCAGATGCTCCCGGATTTGCCGCATGTGAAGATTTGTTCGCCGACCGGCCCCTTAGAACCGACTGCGGCTCTTCAGCTCAATAAGTACAAGCCGGATGTGGTGTTCTCGCCTATGCAGACGATCGGTTCGGTGGGGCGCAAGTTCAAGCTGGTGCTGACCCTGCATGACCTGATTTATTATGCGCACCCAACCCCTCCGGGGTTTTTGCCTGCACCGGTGCGTGCTGGGTGGCGGCTGTTCCATAAGAGCTATACACCGCAGCGCATGCTGCTGAACCGGGCAGATGCCGTGGTGACGGTTTCGGAGTCTACGGCGCGGCTAATTCGTGAGCACCGGTTGACAGAGAAGCCGCTACACGTGGTACCGAACGCGCCGCAGCCGGGGTCGGTGGTGAGCGAAGATGAGGCCCTGCGCCGTGCGAAGTCACGGGCTGAGGGCGCGAGCAGGCACCTGGTGTATATGGGCTCGTTCATGCCGTATAAGAATGTGGAGACACTGCTGTACGCCATGCGTGAGCTGCCGGAGTACACGCTGCATTTACTGTCAAAGATGCCGGATGCGCGCCGCGCCGAACTTGAGGAACAGGGGTTGCTCTCTTCCCTGGCGGCAAGCTCGAACGTGGTGGTGCACAACGGGGTTTCCGATGAAGAGTATGCGGAACTGTTAGAATCTGCGCATGCACTGGTGACGGCTTCACGAGCCGAGGGATACGGCCTGCCCGTGGTAGAGGCGCAGGCTGCAGGCTGCCCCGCCGTGATTAGCGATATCGATATTTTCCGCGAGATCGCCCCGCACGCCGTTTTCGCTCCTGTAACCGAAGACCCGCAGGCAGCTGCACCCGCCTGGGTTGAGGCGATCCGTTCCCTCGAAGACGAAACGGTACGCGACCGCATCATCCTCGAAGGCTTGCAGGATGCTTCACACTACTCGTGGCGCGACTCGGCGTTGAAGCTGGTGAGGGTTTTGAGGGGTGACAAATAATCAGAATATCTCAATATACCTATAAAGAAGCACAACACAAGATTATTAAATCGAAATATCCCAGATTGTTTTTTCTTTGATTCCTAGCTCATCTTCTAATTTATCGACCGTCAATATAGCTTTTTTATCCAGATATCCTTGATCTCGTTTAGAACGTTCAAAAAATTCTCTCGTTCTATATTCAAAACATTGTAAATCCTTATTTTTATATTTATTAGACAATCGGAGATTTGCTGCCATAAAATTACTTACATTATTATTATCAATAAATAGATATTTATTCTTGATTCCTCTACGGAAAACTACTGGGTCTTTATTTTCTGTAATTAAAGCTAAATTTTTATTTTTCAAATATTTCTTGACCGGTAAAAACGAAAAACCACCTTCCAATATGTTCATAAAATAGCTATCCCAAGCCCCATTCCAACAATCTTGAGCTAGATCCTTAGGAGATGAAACGTTATTCCCTCTATACTTTATAATCTTCTTAACTTTCCCAGATGATGCATTATCTCCAAAAAGTAAGGTAGCAGCCATCCATGTAACATAAGCACTAAGACGTCCAAGGTCATCCATAGACCAGTCAATAAATTCTTCATACATAACTTCAGGGTCCCCGCCTTGTCTATATATATCTACTAATTTAAGAATAGACCCATATAATCCAGGCATGTAATGGTTTCGCACAATAATACTACTCTTAAGAATATCGAATGGATATTGCGGAAACTTGAAGTCATTAGATGATAAATTATACATATTCATACCTCTTAAATTTTTAACACTATTGGTATATTCTATTAATGGCCTATTACCCTCAAGTTGACGTATTATTTTAGAGTAACCAGTGTTTGATACCGAATCAAATATATAGTTAAATTTATTATATCGATTTAAATCAAATTCTCCAGTACGAGAAATGCAACTTTCGGTGATCGACAATGAGGGATTTAATTGTATATTATAGTCCCTTATCCTTTTAAATAGATCTAATAAGTCATCTCGTCTTTTATTTCTATTTTGTATACCAGGTTTCGCAAAGAATTCCTTCCCTAAATTAATCATGAAATTTGAGTCAGTAAATATTACCCCAACATTATTGGGATATTCCATTTCTTCCCAAGGGGTTATGATAGAGTAAGACAATTTGATTCTCCTTCCATATAGAACCTATCAGATATTTAGATTTATAACACATCCAGCCCATCACAGCGGACCTGCACCGCTCCGACACGCTTTAGCGCTGAGAGTGCCGCACGCACGGAGCGTAACTCGTGGGTAACCTGTGGTGCTTGAGCGTAGGAGAAGAAGAGAATAGCGCGCCAGTCGCCGGGAACCGCATCCTCGGTTCCTGAGGGTGAAAGCTCAGATATATCCCCCTCTCCCCCGCTCTCGACACCGGCAGATTGATGTGTAAAGTAATCTTCATCCAGCGGTACAGGCCCGGTCACCCGAACACCTTCCGGCAGGTTCAGCTCCGCCAGGAACGCCTGAACATCATCCTCAATACCCGTAATAGCCGCTGTGCGTACCGCCGGGGGCAAACCGATCTGCGACCGCTCATCCAGCTCGTACAGCGCAAACCATGTGGGGTCCCACCGAACCAACGCCTGCTCCACCGGCGATGGCGAGGCAGTCGTTACTACAACCCCACCCTGAGCCGCAGAACGCACCAGCGCGGCCGCGTTAAACCAGCGCCGTAACGCGGCCTCCGGGGCACGCAAAGAATCAAAACGAAGCATAGAATCGGCATCCAAAAGCAACGCGGCCGCATAACCGCCGAACGCCACAGGCTCAGCCCCCGGGGTCGCCACAACCAGCACAGGTTCAGCACCCACCGAAGCACGCACATGATCCCCCGCCGAAGAAATCACCGGGACACCCCGGAAGGCGCGCCCTAACTCCTCCGCGGTACGCAAAGCCCCCACGGTACCCGAACGCCACTGATCATACCCGCACTCCGCACACCGCCACTGCTGTGCCAAACGCCCGCACCACGAACAACTCGGCACCGAGGCACCCACCGCTAACGAGAGTGGCCCCCGGCATGTATTACAGCGCGCGGGCATACGGCACCGCTGACACGAAAACGACGGAACATAGCCGCTGCGCGCAACCTGCACCAACACCGGGCCATGCTGCAGAGCCACACGCGCACGCTCAAACGCCAACCGAGGAATACGCGCCACAGCCGCCAACGGGTCACGCGCCAACTGGTAGTCATTGCCCGTCGAAAAAATGCGCGGCGAAAACTCGTGCACCGTCGCCCGAGGTGCCCGCACATGCGAAGCCCACCGGGTGCGTACCAATCGTGCCGACTCACTGCTCATCGCGTACCCGGCGAACAGCGCCGCCGCATCCGTTGCCTGAGCGCGCAATAACAGCACATCGCGCGCGTGACAATAGGGCGAACGGCGCTCCACAAGCGAAGAATCGCCGTCATCCCAGCACACCACCAGCCCCAAATTGGCAACAGGCGCGTATGCTGCCGCACGAGTGCCAATCACAATAGGCACCAGCCCCAAACGCGCCTTCAAATAGGCGTGATACCGGCTATGCGGTTTATCGCTTGAACTCAACCGAACATAAGCACCCGCTGGCACCCGACGTTTCAGCGCGGACTCAAGCCTGTCGAGAGTCTTCTGATCGGGAGCAACCGCCAAGGCACCACGGCCATTCGCAGCCGCCGTTACCACGGCAATAGCCAGTAGCTCAGCCCAATCAAACTCAGGATGCGCGGGCAGCACATTCATGACCGCACGCGCCGGAGACCCAGCCGCCAGATCCTCTAAAAACTCAGCGCCATTCTCATAATCGCTAAAGGCACGGGAGTCTTCCGCCGAAACCTGAGCGGCAGGCGGGTGAAGCTGGTAGGGCGCGAAACCGCCCAAGAGGAAACCGCGAATATCATCGGTTAAAGAGGGCGAACCACTGGTCGGTAATTCCTCGGAAACTTCCTCCTGCGGCTCGTGGTCGGTATCTAAGCCATCTTCGGCGACCGATTCAGAAGTGCTGTCTTCCGCCTTATCGGAGGTTTCATCAGATCCTTGCGGCAGACCCATAAGCTCGGAGAATGTGGGCAAAAACTGCGCGTACTGTTTATCAAGAGATGCCACACGCGGCGTCACCGCAAGCCGCAAAACATTCGCTACCGTTGAGGCATACCGATCGGCAAGTGCCTCTGCAAGGTCAAAGATTTCGGCAGAAACCGCAGGGATCCGAGACAGAACCGATAAAAGCGGCTGCAGTCCCTTAGCAACATCGGTTGTTTCGGCGCGCTCCGCAATAAAACCCGTAACCCGCTGCGAGCCGAACCGCACACGCACCCGAGCGCCGGGAACTGCATCTTCGCTCAGCTCAGCGGGAACCTGGTAGTCAAAGGTACGGTCAAGATGCGGCAGGGTATTATCCAACCGAACCCGCGCCACCGGATACGGAACCCCGCTCTGAGCAAGCTGCCGATGCACATCAACCGGCTCAGGCTCGGGAGGAATCAGGGCGTCGCGAAGAGCAGGAAATCCCTGCAACAGATCAGGCTGTTGCAGGGATTCCTGCTGAGCGGGCTCAGAAGCCGAAGCATTCATCGGCGAAGTATCGGTAGGGTTCTGAGCATCCGCGTCATTGGGCTGCATACTCGCAGGTTCACGCATTAGGATGCTGAAACCGCCGAACGCAGAGCCTCAACACGGTCCAAGCGCTCCCACGTGAACTCGGGTTCATTGCGGCCGAAGTGACCGTGAGCCGCGGTCTTTTTATAGACGGGTCGGCGCAAATCAAGGTCATTGATAATAGCCAACGGGCGCAGGTCAAAGACCTCACGCACGGCCTTCTCAATCTTGAGAGGATCAACCTTTTCGGTTCCGAAAGTCTCAACGTACAGGCCCACAGGTGCCGCCTGCCCAATAGCGTAAGCGACCTGAACCTCAGCACGGTCGGCAAGACCAGCGCCCACAATATTCTTGGCGACCCAACGCATGGCGTATGCCGCAGAACGATCAACCTTCGAAGGATCCTTGCCCGAGAACGCACCGCCGCCGTGACGAGCCGAACCGCCATAGGTATCAACAATAATCTTGCGACCGGTCAAACCGGCATCGCCCACGGGACCACCCTGCACAAAACGACCGGCAGGGTTCACAATAAACTTCGTGTTCGAGCTATCAAACTCGGCGGCGTCCAGAACCGGAGTAATCACGTGTTTGATAATATCCGCACGCAAATCCGCTAAATCATAATCGGCGGTGTGCTGGCTAGAAACCACCACGGTATCAACCGAAACAGGCTTATTATCGGCGTCATACCCCAAAGTAACCTGAGTTTTGCCGTCCGGGCGCAGGTTCACCAGCGTACCGTTTTTACGAACATTCGTCAGACGCTCCGAGAGACGATGCGCCAGCCAAATCGGTGCAGGCATCAATACATTCGTCTCGTTCGAAGCGTACCCGAACATAATGCCCTGGTCGCCCGCGCCCTGGCGGTCATAATCATCAACCGCGATACCGCTGCGAGCCTCTAAAGACTCATACACACCAGCATTAATATCGGGTGACTGCTCGCCAATTGATACCGATACGCCGCAGAATTCACCATCGAAACCGCGGGTCGATGAATCGTAGCCAATACCTAGAATAGTTTCACGAACGATCGATGGAATCTCAACATAGCTTGAGGTTGTCACCTCGCCAGCAACATGAACCTGGCCGGTTGTCACCATTGTTTCGACAGCAACGTTCGCGGTGGAGTCCTGCGCGATAATGCCGTCAAGAATCGCATCAGAAATCTGGTCACAAATTTTATCGGGATGCCCTTCAGTCACCGACTCGCTGGTGAAAAGGCGTAGATGGTTATTACTCACGGTTTCTACTCTACTAGGTTTGGGGCACGCGGGATACAGTACCCAAGGATGTGAACTCGTGTATCAATTATGACAGAACGTTACACAGGCTCGGAGGGAGGAAGTCACAAACTTAATCGGCTGCACCTTAGGCGTATTTGTGCTTTTCTCAGGGCTTTACATACTGTGCAAGAGTGCGCAATATCTGATCGGAAACTACCTGTTTAGAGCCTGAAAAAACAGGTTCCCGATCTGTGAGCGAAGAGAGCAACGTAATCGTATTATCATCGGTTCCGAAACCCTGATTTACGCCCACCGTGTTGAGAGCCAGAAAATCACACCCCTTACGCGCCAGTTTCTCGCGCCCAAGCTCAAGCGGGGTTCGCTCAGCTGACCCAGTCTCTGCGGCAAAACCTACAATCAAGTGCGCACCGGTACCTGTCTTCTGTCGAAGATCCACGACTTCACGCAGAATATCCGGGTTGCGTACCAGCTGAATCGTGGGAGCGTCCGAAGAATCTGCGGTCTTCTTAATCTTGTACTCGGCGTATTCGGCAGGCCGAAAATCTGCAACCGCTGCAGACATAATAAGCATATCGGCGCTGTTCTGAGCTTCCAGCACGGCATCGTGTAGTTCACGGGCACTCACCACTCGGGTTACCTGTACGCCCTCGGGCTCGGGGACTTCAAGATTAGCGCCGATTAGATGTACCGATGCTCCCAGATCACGCGCAGCCTGTGCCAAAGCTACACCCTGTTTACCTGTTGAGCGGTTACCCAAAAAACGTACCGGATCCAAGGCCTCACGGGTGCCTCCCGCCGTAATCACAATGCGTTTCCCCGCCAAAATTCCAGGCCCGGGCTCAACACCTAATACAAATGAGCTGCTAGGCTCTTCCGCCGAGCCAGGGTGAACCGGACGTGTGGGCGTATATCCTGGAATCTGCGAAGGGTGCTGCTCCCCCTTCGGGAACTCGGCAATTACGCGCTGCGCCGCCTCAAAAATATCTTCCGGCTCCGGCATGCGGCCCACCCCCGAGTCGGGACCCGTTAGACGCCCAACCGCCGGTTCAATCACGTGATACCCAAGTTCGCGCAAAGCCTGCACATTCGTTTGCGTTGCCGGATGCTCCCACATCTGAGTGTGCATAGCTGGAGCCATAATCACCGGCGCGTGAGTAGTCAGTACCGTAGCAGAGAGCAAATCATCGCAGCGCCCCGCCGCCAACCGAGACATCAAATCGGCGGTCGCCGGTGCTACAACAATCGCATCCGCTAGTTCGGCCTGGCGAACATGGTTAACCTCAGGAACACGCTCAAAAACGCTCGTGGAAACCGGGTTTCCGCTCAGGGCCTCAAAGGTAGCTTTACCCACAAATTCCAGGGCAGCTTCGGTGGGCATGGCAATAACCTCATGCCCATCTTTTGCGAAAAGACGAAGGAGCATTACCGCTTTATACGCGGCAATGCCCCCTCCAATACCAACGATAATGCGCATGGGTATTTATAAACGTCCCTTACTCAGCGGAGTCGTCAATAACAACCTCTTCAAGAGCAATAACCTCTTCGGTACCGGCAGGAATGTACTCCTCCTCGATAGCACCGAAATCGGCGTCGCCCAGACCTAAGGATGCGAATTCCTCAGGAACCAGGTAACCGTCTTCGTTGAAGTGCCCATCCGGCACGTGATCGGCAACAATCTGATCTGCCATAATTTCACGCATTGCAACCGAAAGAGCCTTGTCATTAGCCTCAGACTCAACCAGAGGACCAACGTGGTCGCCCGCGCTCTCCTGCAGATTCGCGTAATAAGCGTTAATCTGGCGAGCACGACGAGCACCGAAAATCACCAGCCCGTACTTAGACTCAGCCTTCTGAATCAGCGCATCCGCGCTGGGGTTCACAATCCCCTCGGGAGCTACGCCATCAACGAAGTTGTAGTCTTCGTGCTCTTTGATTTCGTTTACCACAGAAACTCCAATATGTTGTCTTTGTACACTGCTGACATTCATGTACACGAACTCAGCCAAAACTAAAGCAATATTCTACCGCTAAACTCGGTAAAAATCACGTACCCTAACGAGAAAGCACAGTAATACCCGGCACGCCGCCCAAATACGTACCTATGCTTCAGCAGATTCAGCGCCCACGATGTGCGCAATCTCCTGCGCCGCGCGCTCTACCGAATCATTGACCACGGTTACGTCGAACTCGCTTTCGGCCTCAAGCTCGATTTTGGCGGTCTCAAGACGCCGCTGCTGTTCCTGCTCTGATTCAGTACCGCGCCCCACCAATCGAGACACGAGCTCATCCCAGCTGGGCGGTGCCAAGAAAATCAGCTGTGCCTCCGGCATAGACTCCCGAATCTGCCGAGCCCCCTGAAGATCAATCTCAAGGATTACTGGGCGGCCAGCATCTAGAGCTTCCTGAACCTTAGCACGTGGAGTACCGTATTTATTCTTACCGTGCACCACCGCATACTCAAGCATCTGTCCGTCAGCGATCATCTGATCAAATTCCTCATGCGAGACAAAAAAGTAGTGCACACCCTCTTCTTCGCCGGGGCGAGGGTCACGAGTAGTTGCCGAAACGGAAAACCAGACGTTCGGATAGTGCTCACGAATATACTGGCAGACGGTTCCCTTACCCACGGCGGTGGGACCAGCCAGAACGGTAAGTCTAGGTTGAGCAGTCATCGGGTTCTCCCTGCGGTGTGATGTAATAATGCGTATTTTATTCGGCGGCGAGAACTACCGACCGTTGCGGCGGCGTGTATGCCGAACATTGCGGTTAAAATACTCCACCATTTTACGGCGTTGATGCACGCCAAGACCGCCCAAACGACGGGTCGGCGCGATCTGTAGCTCTTCCATAATTTTCTCGGCACGAACAGCACCAATTCCCGGAAGGGCACGGAGCATTTGATCAACAGGCATCTTTGCAAGAGCTTGGTCGTCATCGACCAGATCGAGTACCTGACGTACCGACAGCTCACGGGTAGAAAGTGCCTGCTTAACTTCCTGGCGGCGAGTACGGGCAAGCAACGCCTTTTCACGTGCTGATGCACGCACCTCATCGGTTAGCGGCGTAATCGGCATGGGGTCTCCCATCAAGCGATATATGTATATAAATCAGCGTTCTTACGTTTTCTAACTTAGCATGTTGCACTGTAAAACGATGAACTGAGGTTCGTAACGTAAAGCCTTTCAGACTCAACACAGCGCAATGGCGCACAGAGCAGATAAACTCTGTACGCCACCACACGATCACAACGAGTTACGATGTGCCACGTGCACGCACTAAATCGTCACGTGCACTCCGCGCCGCCCGCGCCAGGTCAGTCAGCTGCGGACCTGCAGAGAGCACGCCACGGCTGGAATTCACCAAAACCTGAGATTCAACACCTGCAAAAATTCGGTATAGGTCCTCAGCGCTAGCCCCCTGGGCACCATATCCCGGCGAAAGAATGGGACCGTTGAAAGTGCTCAGGTCTATCGCCAATTCTTTGAGGACCTCCCCTACGGTGGCGCCCACAACTAGACCGCATGAACCCATGCGTTCCCAGGTCTGTGCAGTGTTCTCTGCGGTAGCTGCGGCAATAACCTGCTTCGCTACCGCGCCGGTATCTTCTGCTTTGCCCACATGCTGCACACTCTTACCCTCAGGGTTTGAGGTCAGCGCCAGCACGAAAGTTCCACGCTGGTTCGCAGTTGCCGCATCCAGCGCTGGGCGAAGCGACTCGAAGCCCAAATATGGGCTTAGCGTGACCGAATCCGTGCCGAGTGGTGAAGAGGTACCGAGCCAAGCATCCGCATAGGCTTTCATAGTCGAGCCAATATCACCGCGTTTTGCATCCGCCACGATTAGAACCCGGTCTTCATCGGCGCGAGCAAAGAGCTCTTCCAACACGGCAAGACCTGCGGAACCGTGGCGCTCAAACAGGGCAACCTGGGGTTTAAGCGCTGCGGCATAGGGGGCGCATCCTTCGTAGACAGCTGTGGTGAAGGTACGCAGAGATTCGGCAGAATCTTCCAGTCCCCACGCCTGCAGCAGGTTCGGATGCGGGTCAATACCCACACACAACGGACCGTATTCGTCCATCGCAGCCGCAAGACGATCACCGAAGGGGATCACGAAAGTTCCCCCTCACCCACCTGTTCGCCGGTACAGGCGGTCCGCAAGAACTCACCATGCTCTTGCAGATTTATAATCTCCCAGCTACGCTCGCGCAGCGCGGTAATAGCTTGAACAGCAGCCGCGAACTCCGAAATCGTGGTCATCACAGGGCAACCAACACTGACCGCGGCCGCACGGATTTCGTAGCCATCGCTACGAGCTGCACCGCCAGCAGGTGTATTCAAAATCAGATCAATTTCGCCATTGCGCACCATATCAACGATCGAATGCTGACCGTTTGCCTCCGCAAACTTGGAGGCAACCGTGGAATTCACACCATTGCGACGAAGCACATCTGCAGTGCCGCCGGTGGAGACAATCTCGAAGCCCAGCTGTTCAAGCATCTTGGCATAGATAATCACATTGCGCTTATCATGGTTAGCCACCGAAACGAAGACCTTGCCCTCGGTCGGTAGCGGTGACCCAGCACCTGCCTGGGCTTTCGCAAAGGCAGTGTCGTAGAGGGTATCAAGACCCATGACTTCGCCGGTCGAGCGCATTTCGGGACTAAGTAGGGAATCAACCACCACACCTTCAGGAGTGCGGAAGCGGCTAAACGGAAGAACCGCTGCTTTAACTGCAATTGCAGTATTCTGCGGCAGGGATGCACCATCCATGTTCTTAGGCAAGTATCCCTCTGCCTTCAGTTCAGCAATGGTTTTCCCCAAACCGATCATCACGGCAGCCTTTGCTAGCTGCACGCCGGTTGCCTTCGAGACAAACGGTACGGTGCGAGACGCGCGTGGGTTCGCTTCAATCACGAACAGATTCTCGGAGACGTAAGCAAATTGAATATTAATCAGACCCCGCACCCCGGTACCACGCGCAATAGCCTCGGTTGCTTCTTTAACCTTGGCGATCACATCGGGGCCCAAGGTAATTGGCGGCAAGGTGCAGGAGGAATCACCTGAGTGAATGCCGGCCTCTTCAATATGTTCCATGACACCGCCCAAGTAGAGCTCGGTGCCGTCAAAGAGCGCATCCACATCAATCTCAATAGCGTCTTCCAGGAACTTATCGATGAGCGCTGGCTGAGAGGGAGAAACCTCGGTCGCATTTTCAAGGTAGCGTGCAAGATTTGCTTCGTCATAGACGATCTCCATACCGCGCCCGCCCAGCACATAGGAGGGACGAACCAACACCGGGTACCCAATCTCATCGGCAACGCGTTTGGCGCCCTCGAAGGTATATGCGGTACCATTCTTCGGCGAGATCAGGCCACCTTCCTCCAGCACGCGCGCAAACTCGCCGCGATCCTCAGCAAGGTCAATAGCTTCGGGAGTAGTGCCCAAAATCGGCACACCGGCATCTTTGAGGGCTTTCGCAAGCTTCAGCGGAGTCTGTCCGCCCAACTGCACGAAAACGCCCAACAAGCCGCCCGTGCGGCGCTCCGATTCAACAATTTCGAGCACATCTTCCAACGTCAGCGGCTCAAAATACAGGCGAGTCGAAACATCATAGTCGGTTGAAACAGTCTCCGGGTTACAGTTCACCATAACCGTCTCGTACCCCAGCGAACGCAGCACCAGCGAAGCGTGTACACAGGAATAATCGAACTCGATACCCTGGCCGATGCGGTTCGGCCCCGACCCCAAAATCATGATCGAGGGAGTCTCATGGTGAGCGACCTCATCCTCAGAATCATAACTAGAGTAGTGATAGGGGGTAAACGCCTCGAACTCAGCCGCACAAGTATCAACAGTCTTGAATACGGGGCGAATACCTAGGGCATGGCGCACACCGCGCACAACGTCCTCAGAAGAGCCGATAATCTCTGCGATTTGCGGGTCGGAAAAGCCGTGGCGTTTTGCCAGCTGCAGGATTTCAGGGGTCAAGTTATCGCGATTTTCCCGCACAATCCCGGCGACTTCATTCAGCAGCACCAGCTGATCTAAGAACCATGGATCAATCTTGGTGGCTTCAAAAACCTGCGCGATAGATGCCCCCGCCAAGAGTGCCTGCTGCACCTGGTAGATACGCTGCGTGGTGGGTACTTTGGTCTTCTCGATAAGCGTGTCAAGTTCTTCGGCATTCAGTTGCTGCTTCGTGAACGAGAAAGAAGCACCTTTCTGCTCTAGAGAGCGCATAGCCTTCTGGAGTGCTTCGGTGAAGTTACGGCCCAGTGCCATTGCTTCACCCACCGATTTCATGGTGGTTGTGAGAGTCGGATCAGCTGCCGGGAACTTCTCAAAGGCAAAACGCGGCACCTTGACAACCACATAGTCGAGGGTCGGTTCAAAGGATGCGGGCGTTTTCTGGGTGATGTCGTTCGGAATCTCATCCAGGGTGTAACCCAGCGAAAGTTTGGTCGCAATTTTAGCGATCGGGAACCCGGTTGCTTTAGACGCAAGCGCTGAAGAGCGTGAAACGCGTGGGTTCATTTCGATAACGATGATGCGCCCGGTCTTAGGGTCTACGGCAAACTGAATATTGCATCCGCCGGTATCAACCCCAACTTCGCGGATCACGTTGATAGCGATATCGCGAAGTTTTTGGTACTCACGGTCGGTGAGGGTGAGGGCAGGCGCCACCGTGATGGAGTCGCCAGTGTGCACGCCGACCGGGTCGAAGTTTTCAATCGAGCAGACGACCACGACGTTGTCATTTTTGTCGCGCATCATTTCGAGTTCGTATTCTTTCCAGCCAAGAATAGATTCTTCGAGCAGAACCTCGGAGGTAGGCGAATACTGGATACCTGCGCCGGCAATGCGGTAAAGATCTTCTTCGTTGTAGGCCATGCCGGAGCCAAGTCCGCCCATGGTGAAGGAAGGACGCACGACCATGGGATAACCGAGCTCTTTGGCCGCTTCAAGAGCTTCTGGCATGGAGTGCACAATGATCGAACGTGCCGATTCGCCGCCCGCGCGCTCTACCACGCCTTTGAATGCTTCACGATCTTCGCCCAGGTTTATGGCTTCGATATTTGCGCCAATGAGTTCAACATCGTATTCGCGCAGAGTTCCCTGCTTATCGAGAGCAATAGCAGCGTTGAGTGCAGTCTGCCCGCCCAAGGTAGGAAGAATGGCGTCTGGACGTTCTTTTTCGATAATCTTAGCGATGACTTCGGGAGTAATCGGCTCAATATAGGTGGCATCTGCAAACTCAGGGTCGGTCATAATGGTCGCCGGGTTGGAGTTTACGAGGACAACGCGCACGCCTTCTTCTTTGAGCACACGTAGAGCCTGAGTGCCGGAGTAATCGAATTCGGCTGCCTGACCGATGACGATCGGACCTGAGCCGATGACAAGGACGCTGTTAAGGTCGGTACGACGTGGCATTTAGGCTTCCTTTGCAGTCTTCTTGGTGGAGGTCATGAGGTCAATAAAACGGTCGAAAAGGTATGCGGAGTCGTGCGGACCTGCGGCTGCCTCCGGGTGGTATTGAACCGAGAACGCGGGAATATCTTTGCAGGTTAGCCCCTCGACCACGTTATCATTCAGCCCCACATGGGAAACCATGACCTCGCCGAATTCGGAGTTGGGGGCGGTTACGTATTCACCGATAGGCGCATCGACGGCGAACCCGTGATTTTGGGCGGTTATTTCAACTTTGCCGGTGGTTTTATCCATGACGGGCTGGTTGATACCGCGGTGTCCAAAGGGCAGCTTGTAGGTCCCGAACCCGAGCGCACGACCGAGAAGCTGATTGCCAAAGCAGATACCGAAAAACGGGGTGCCCTGGCGCAGTACACCCTGCAGGAGTTCAACCTGTTCGTCAGCAGTCGCCGGGTCGCCGGGACCATTGGAGAAAAATACGCCGTCTGGGCGAAGCGCATTTACGGTCTCAAGGGTTGTGTTTGCGGGCAGTACATGTACACGCACGCCGCGTTCCGCGAAACGCTGCGGGGTCATAGATTTGATGCCAAGATCGAGTGCGGCAATGGTGGCAACCGGCGGAGCGAACCAGCCGTATTGGTGAGGTTCAACCGTGTAGGCTTCCGTCACGGAAACGGTGTCGGCAAGTTTACGGCCCGCCATCGGCTCGGAGGCGCGCACCGCTTCCAAAAGTTCGGCTTCGGGACGGTTGGCGTGGCGTCCCGAAAAAATACCTGCACGCATTGAACCGCTAGAGCGTAGGCGGCGAGTCAGCGCACGAGTATCAATGCCTTGAATGCCCACGATACTTTGGGTCCTGAGTTCGTCATCCAAGGTACGTTCTGCACGCCAGTTGGAAGCAACACGTGCGGCATCTCGTACCACGTACCCGGCAACCCAAATTTTGCGGGATTCTGCATCTACCTTGTTCACACCGGTGTTACCGATATGAGGCGCGGTCTGCACCACGATTTGCCCTGCGTAGGAGGGGTCGGTCAGTGTTTCTTGGTAGCCGGTCATGCCGGTGGAAAATACTGCTTCGCCTAAGGATGCGCCAATTGCACCGTACCCGTAGCCTCGGTAGATGGTGCCGTCCTCAAGAACGAGTAACGCGCGGTCCGTGCCCAAAGCACCGGAACGTGTCATCTCAGTCATGCTCTTACTTTCCTTTTCTCGGTGGTCTGTTCCCCTGCTTGTGCCCGTTATAAGTGGAACACTGTGTGCAGGAAATTCTTGGTATGCCGTTCGCAATTAGCGGGCATTTTGTGGGTGAGTTGTATGTGTATTAGTGATGTGCCGTCTCTTCCCGCACCCATTTTTCGGGGCTATCGACCGCATCCGGCGAGATCTCGCGAAGCTTCTCAAACGCAATTTTCTTCTGATCGGCATAACGAGTGCGAAATCCGGTCTGCACACGGTGGCCGTCAAGAGTCCAACCGATCACGATAAGTCCGTCACGTTCTACAACCTTGCCGATCATTCCCCGCCCGGTGGTAATGACCGCAAGTTTCTTCGCGGGAATCCACAGGTCTTTAGCACCGTTGCGGGTGAAGATAATGCCGTCCGAGTAGATCAGGAGCGTGGATTTTGTTTTGAACCCCAGCTGGTCGAACCCCACACGGTTCAGTTCATCACCGAATATCGTAGTGCTCACATACTCCCCCTCAAACGCCGCCTCGGCTTCAAGCCCGTCGTAGCGTTCGGGAACGTCTTTGAGCGAACCGAACATCGTGGACTGCCGCTTGAGCCGGGATTTCCAGCCGCGCCATATACCGAAGAAGCACAGCGCCACCACGGCAACGCAGATAAGGGTGGGAATCAGTTTTTCCACGGTTCTTCTTTCTCCTCGGTTTATTGCAGCGGTTTTACCCCTGTATTTAGGAACGATCAAGCCTGCCTGTGAGGGCTCGCGAGTTCGCCATTCAAAACGGTCGGATGCCCCGCGTAAAAAGTTGCGCGCACAGCACCGGGAACCTCCATCCCACGATACGGGTTGTTCTTGCCCTTCGTGGCCTGCTCCTCAGGCTTAATAACACGGGTAGCCTTCGGATCAACCAACACGATATTTGCTGGTTCACCTTCGGCAAGCGGACGGCCCTGCTCAGCATCCAGGCTGCCAATTTTAGCCGGAGTTTCGCTCATAATCCGTGCGACATCAGCCCAGGTAATATGCCCCGGCTCCACAAGGGTCATCTGAATAATCGAGAGTGCCTGCTCAAGACCGGTCATGCCGTTTGCAGCACACGCCCATTCACATTCTTTGCTTTCTGCCGGATGCGGTGCATGGTCGGTACCAATAACATCAATAATGCCGTCGGCAACAGCCTGTCGCAGAGCAAGCACATCCTCTTCGGTGCGTAAAGGCGGGTTCACCTTAAAAATCGGGTCGTAAGTGCGCGCCTTTTCATCGGTCAGAATCAGGTGATGCGGGGTGACTTCGGCGGTTACCTGCACGCCGCGAGACTTAGCCCAACGCACAACCTCGACCGAGCCTTTAGTCGAGAGGTGGCAAATATGCAGACGCGAGTTCAAATGCTCAGCCAGCAGAACATCGCGGGCGATAATAGCTTCTTCAGCCACAGCAGGCCAGCCGGTAAGCCCCAGATCAGCGGAAACCTTGCCCTCGTTCATCTGAGCACCCTCAGTGAGGCGGGGCTCCTGCGCATGCTGGGCGATCACGCCGTCAAAAGTCTTTACGTATTCAAGAGCACGGCGCATAATCGCCGGGTTGTAGACGCACATGCCGTCATCCGAGAACACTCGAACCTTCGCCTCAGAGGTCGCCATAGAACCAATGTCCGAGAGGAATTCGCCTTTCAGCCCAACTGTCACCGAGCCGATGGGCTGCACTCGGCACCAACCGGACTCTTTACCCAGACGGTTAACCTGTTCAACTACGGCTGCAGTATCTGCAACGGGAAGCGAGTTCGCCATCGCAAAAACGGCCGTGTAGCCGCCTAAAGCCGCTGCGCGAGTACCGGTCTCTACGGTTTCAGAAGCCTCATATCCGGGCTGGCGCAGGTGAGTATGAATATCGACCAGACCGGGAAGAGCAATCTGACCAGAGGCATCAACGACCTGAGCGTCTGCGGTCTCTATATCGTGACCGATACGCGCAATTTTGCCATCCTCAATCAGGATATCGGCAACGCGCTCACCCAGCAGGGAGGCGCCTTTAATAAAGTACGTGCTCATGTGTATTCCTTCTTTCGGATAGCATTAGGATTCGTCGCCGGAGTATAGTTTCTCGCTTGACCCGTCAGTCAAGAGCAAGTACAGCACCGCCATGCGAACCGCCACGCCGTTACTAACCTGGCGCAGCACCCAGGCGTTCTGAGAATCGGCGGCTTCGGCGCACAGCTCCAGCCCTCGGTTCATAGGACCGGGATGCAGAATTGCGATTTCTTGAGGCTGCGCCAGCAGATTCTCGAAACGTTCTTTGGTGAGTCCCCACAGGGCGGTATATTCCTCTGCTGAGGGAAAGTAAGCGGCGTTCATACGCTCTTTTTGAATACGCAGCATCATCACCGCGTCAGGTTTTGTAGCAATTGCGTCATCGAAATCGTGGAAAACTTCCAGTCCCCAATCCTGCTTCCAACGTTCGGTATGCACAGGCAAAAGCGTAGGCGGAGCCACGAAAGCGACATCAGCCCCCAATTTTTTCAGCAACCACAGATTCGATCGTGCCACGCGAGAATGCAGAATATCCCCTACGATCAGCACGCGCATACCGTTTAAATCGGTTCCTCGCGGTGATTCCAGACCATCACGTTGGGCCTTAAACTGGCGTAGCGAAACCGCATCCAAAAGAGCCTGTGTCGGATGCGCATGCGTGCCGTCCCCCGCATTCAGCACGGGAATATCGGTCCACCCAGCCTCGGCAAGACGCTGCGGAGCACCCGAAGCCGAATGACGAATCACGAAGGCATCCGCACTAATCGCTTTGAGAGTCTGAGCAGTGTCTTTGAGGGATTCTCCCTTAGAAACCGATGAACCACGCGCAGCAAAATTGGTGATATCGGCGCCCAGACGTTTCTCTGCGGATTCGAAGGACAGTCTGGTACGCGTTGAGTCTTCAAAGAAAAGGTTGACTACAGTCTTGCCGGCAAGCACATTGAGCTTCCGGTTTTCTGCCTTAACCTGTGCCATATAATCAGCAACGTCGAGTATTTCAATGGCCTGAGTTCGTGTGAGATCGCGAGTGTCAAGCAGATGTTTCATGAAAGCTGTCCTTCCAGCTGAATGATATCAACGCGGTCTGTGGCGTTATCCGTTTCTTCGAGTACCACACGAACCTTCTCTAAGGCACTGGTCGGAAGGTTTTTCCCCACGTGGTCGGCGCGAATTGGGAGTTGCCGGTGCCCGCGATCAACTAACACAGCAAGACGCACCAGAGCCGGACGTCCGTATTCGTTAAGGGCGTCCAATGCGGCCCGAACAGTGCGGCCGGAGTACAGAACATCATCGACGAGAACCACATTTTTGCCGTCGAGACCACCCACCGGGATCAAGGACTCCCCCGCGCTGCGGTTTTCATATTCCTCATCGGTGAGGTCATCGCGATACGAGGTAATATCGAGAGCGCCCAGGCCATTTTTGAGATCAAAATTTGAGTCATTCGTCTGGATGCGCTGTGCCAGACGCTGTGCCAACGGGTATCCACGAGACCGAATACCTAAAAGCACCAGGTTATCGGTTCCCTTATTAGACTCAAGAATTTCAAAAGCAATACGTGTAAGAGCGCGACGGATCTCATCGTCGCTAAGGATAGTGTGCCCTTCATTGGGCGTTTTTATAGGCGCGCCTATAGGATGCGCACCAGGCTCATAGGGTACAGATGTCCCCGACACAGCTGACTCCTTCCCCGCCTCACGGGACGGATTTAAAGGTCTCTTGCTTTTACCAAGACTACCATACGTACCACGCAGTTCAGGGGTATGTGTTTCTGAAGTTTTAATTTTTTTTGGAGTCAAAAATCCTCTATATATCATGCAATAAACGCTCATGTTCCCTGAACAAAGACTCATAAAACGTCGAGAGTCCATTATGCTAGTAAAAGCATTACCGATAGTACAACCACACCGAGGACTGCATCATGGAAGATCTCTTTGAGGGCCTGGTAAGAATTATCTTTGGGATTCTTGCAGCCCCTATCGTTTTCGTGGCGCACCGCTACTTTAAGCGCCGCAACCGAATGCGCACCCGGCAGCTTATGGAGCTTGGCTTCGCTTCTTCCACTCAGGTGATTCGGCATACTCTTGGAGAGACTCAACGCAACTCATACTTCTCGGTTATCGGTGCAGTCCTCTTCGGACTATGTACTCTCATCATGGCATGGATTTGGGTATCTTCCTCTTTTGACACTATCGCTACTGTCCTACTGAGCGTCGTTGTTCTATGCACTCTTATCTTCATCTGGTACTACCGCCGATCCTACGTTGAGTTCAGGCTATACGAGTTTATGAGATCCCGGCTTGGCGAGGGCGTTATCACTCTTGACTACGCTGATATTGATGCCTATACATTTACCTACAATAAGTTTGAAACCGCTCTTAAAATCACCACGGTATCCGGCATATCATTTGAGCTCGATCCCGCCATTCAAGACTGCCGTTACCTCTGTGCCATGATTGCTATGCGTATGCGTTCTAATCGTTGGCCCGATCCGTCCTCAGACCGTGATATGAGCGTTGTGCTTCATATGATGCGCACACAACACTGGCTCAAGTTCCTACTGCACGTACGTGAAGGGTCTAACCTTGCTGCTAATAATCTCGCTTCTACGCAGCATCGCAATACTCGGTACACCCATGAGGGCAGCGAACTTTTTGAAGAGGCTAAACGTCAGCTCGGGTTCTATGCATAACCCGGCTTGATCCGTTATACTAAAAGCCGCCTCAAACCCCTAAAAAGCAGGGGTTTGAGGCGGCTTTATAACTGAGCCATTTAAGCAAGCAGAGTCGGTTTTACCTGGCGCAGCTTATCCAAAAGACCGTTAACAAATTTCGGTGAATCGTTTGTAGAGAGCACACGCGCCAAACCGGTTGCCTCCGAGATAGCAACCGCATCCGGAACATCATCATTATAGAGAAGTTCCCACGCGCCGATCCGCAAAATTACGCGGTCGACAGCTGGCATACGCTCAAACGACCAGTCACGCGCATAGGTCTCAAGGTATTCTCGAATCTCGTCATCATGATCACGTACGCCGCGCACGATCTCTTCGGCATAGGCCGAGATCTGAGCGGCAGTATGCAGACGGCGTCGCTTCAGCACATCAATAATGTCTTCTTGACGCTGATCGGCTTCAAAAAGTACCTCGACGGCACGTAAGCGGGCTTTGGTACGAGAGTTCATTAGTCGTTAACACGGCCCAGGTAATCGCCGGTACGGGTATCAACCTTCACCTTGGTACCTGTCTCCAGGAATAGTGGAACCTGAATTTCATAGCCGGTCTCAAGGGTTGCAGGCTTATTGCCGCCAGTGGAACGGTCACCCTGCAGGCCAGGCTCGGTGTAGGTAATTTCAAGAACAACAGAGGCAGGAAGCTCAACATATAGCGGAGTACCCTCATAGAGGGCTACAGTCGCGGTCTGCGACTCCAGCATGTAGTTAGCAGCATCGCCCACCACAGCTGCAGGAACGTTAATCTGATCATAGGTCTTCAGATCCATGAAGACGTAGTCTTCACCGTCCTGGTAGAGATACTGATAGTCGGAACGATCAACAGTAGCAGTCTCAATCTTAGCGCCAGCATTGAAAGTGCGGTCGACAACCTTACCGGAGGTTACGTTACGCAACTTGGTACGCACAAACGCGCCACCCTTACCGGGCTTTACATGCTGGAACTCAACAACGGACCACAGACCGCCATCAATCTTGAGGATTGCACCGTTTTTAATATCAGTGGTAGATGCCATACGGCTCTCCTTCGTATTGTCGACGCTTACACACAACACGATGCGTGTTGCCGCAGGCGCTAAGTTATCAATGAGCAAATAATGTCGCCCTTTAGTTTACACTATGGCACCGCTACTATGACATATCTACGTAAAACTCCTATCACGTTCTGCATGTTTGAGTGCCTAGACATGGGTACCCCCCCTGTAAAAGCACCTAAAGTTATTCGGCGATTTCTTGGTATGTCATATACAGGATGGAGTCATCGGGAACCTCATAAACACGCGGTTTACCCAGTTCTTCCAAAACGATAAAACGCAGAAGCGAGCCGCGCGCTTTTTTATCCCGGCGCATAGTTTCGAGAAGTTCTTTCCAGCGATCCCCCCGGTAACCCACTGGAAGATTCAAAGATTTGAGAATGGCACGGGTGCGATCAACAATTGTTTCATTAAGATACCCAGCGGCAAGCGCGAGCTCGGCTGCATACACCATCCCCACCGCAACGGCTGCGCCGTGGCGCCACTGGTATCGCTCGGCACGTTCAATAGCGTGCCCTAAGGTATGCCCGTAATTGAGAATTTCGCGGCGACCGGATTCGCGTAGATCTTCGGAAACAACCTCCGCTTTCACCCGAACGGCACGCTCAATCAGGTCACGCACTATTGACGACTGAGAATCCCGAATCTTTTCTGGGTTAGCCTCAATAATGTCAAGAATCTGTGGGTCAGCAATGAACCCACACTTTACGACCTCCGCCATACCTGTTAAAAGCTCATGCTCCGGCAAGGTACGCAGCGTACCAATCTCGCAGAGCACTGCAGAAGGTGGCCAAAATGCCCCCACAAGATTCTTTCCCTCGGCGGTGTTAATACCTGTTTTTCCTCCCACAGCGGCATCGACCATGCCAAGAAGAGTGGTCGGAATGTGAATCACACGTACCCCGCGCAGCCAGGTTGCCGCCACAAAACCGGCAACATCAGTAATGGCTCCGCCGCCCACTGAAATAATTGCATCCGTGCGTGTAAAGTCGTTCTGGCCTAAAACCTGCCAGCAAAATGCGGCCACTTGATGGTGCTTAGCTTCTTCAGCATCAGGAATTTCAGCGCTAAAAGACTCGTAGCCAACTTTACGCAGATCTTCCATAACAAGCTCGCCGGTAGCCCGTAGGGCGCGCGGGTGGATCACCAAGATTTTATGCGCTGTGTTACCTAGAATATCGGGGATTTTCTTAAGCAAATTATGCCCCACCAGAACATCGTAGTTCTCGCGTGGTGAGCTTCCTGTGACGGGTATATAGGTAATGTCTTCCTCACCGGAAGCTCCGAAAGTTGGAGCTACAGAGGTTTCGGACTCAGCGGCGTGATGTGACTGTTCAATCATGAGAGTGTTCCTTTCGGAAGGCAAGAACGAAGTTCTGAATTTCGGCGGTCATAACGCTAATATTTTTTTCTCCACGCGCATCCAAAGTATGCTGTGCAAGTTCCTCGTACCGATGCTGCCTATGCTCAAAAATCTCAGACCAGCGCTCTACCGGGTTAGGTTCTAGAAGCGGGCGGGTTTTATTGCCGGTAATGCGCGGCTCAACCGTATCTACATCGACCAGAATGTAAACCACGCATTCGTCACGCAAAAGGTCAGCAACCGCATCAGTCATAGGGGCACCGCCACCCAGTGAAAAAACTGTGTTGCGATAGGTTGGCGAGGTCAGCACCTCTTCAATAGTCTTGCGTTCAAGTTCCCGAAAATAGGCTTCACCAAAGATTTCAAAAATCTCAGATACCTCACCATAACGTTCCACAATCAGCTGGTCGGCGTCAAGAAATTCATAGCCGTAAAACCGTGCAAAATGGGTGCCAATATAGGTTTTTCCCGCCGCCATAGGACCGATGAGAACTACCGGACGGGCACGTTCGGCAAATTCTTCCTGAAGCTCACGTACCTGCTGCGGATGTATGCGAAGGGTATTTTCCTCGCTTTTCTCCTTAGAGATGCTTTCGCGCTCTGATTCTAAACTAGCAACGCTGTGCCTCAGGTGTGCAGCCCGTGCCATACGCGCTGTAATCGCGGCAAAACTTGCGGATTCATGCGGCTGTTCAGACACAGGCGCCCGTTCCAAGTCCTCATTTTTACGTGATGCCTGTTCCGCAACGATGCGCGGGCGTGCGAAAATTGCGGGCGTCGGTATAGTTTCTGATTGCTGACCGCGTGCAGCCTTGCTCGTCTCCAATACTTCAGACTCTTCAGGAACTTGAGGACTCCCCTGTTCGTCCTGGGATTTATGAGGCTCTACAGTAAAGCCCGCCAATTTTTCACGAAAAACGCTTGAAGCGAGAGGAGCGGGTGTATCCGAATCAGATGAAGCATATATCCGTACCTTCGACGTAGCGCTCGGGGAAGCTTTCCCAAAAACCGTGAGTGGGCTGGGAACAGCCGCTTTGCGAGCAGAATGAAGTTCTTGAGTGTGTGGGCCTACCTCATGTTGTTCAGCCGTGTTCTCCTCAGGTTCCGAAAGCTTTGACTGCGGGCGCGATGCATTCCCCTCTCGGGCACGGCGCGCTGCTTCCGCTATGCGAGAGAAAGGGTTCGCCTCCGACGATGGGCGCCCGGAAGGCGCTGGCTCCTCAGCAGCCACAGTCTAGGAATCCCATCCCGCAACATTAGATTCCCAAGCCAACGATTCGGGAATCTCTGCCAGATAAGAGTCCATATTTCGACGTGTCTCGCTGATGGAATCGCCACCGAATTTCTCCAGTGCTGCCTGTGCGAGTACAAGGGTGACCATAGCCTCCGCCACCACACCGGCGGCTGGTACAGCACACACATCAGATCGCTGATGATGCGCCTTCGCGGGTTCCCCGGTTGAAGTATCAATAGTTTTGAGTGCCTTGGGAACGGTAGCGATAGGCTTCATAGCGGCACGAACACGCACAAGATCGCCTATACTCATACCGCCTTCAATGCCGCCGGCTCGGTTCGTATCACGAGTTACGCCATGTTCACCGACCGAAATCTCATCGTGTGCGGCGGTACCAGGACGGTCGGCAGTCGCAAAGCCATCGCCAACTTCGACACCCTTAATAGCTTGAATCCCCATCAGGGCCGCGGCAAGGCGGGCATCCAGACGACGGTCCCAATGCACATATGACCCGAGTCCTGGGGGCATACCATAAGCCAAAACCTCGACGACACCGCCAAGTGTTTCTCCATCTTTGTGCGCCTCATCAACCCGGGCGACCATAGCATCTGAAGTAGCTTTATCGAAGCACCGAAGAGGATCAGCATCAAGAGCAGCAACATCACAGGGAGCAGGCACCGATGCTCCATCGGGCGCATGTACGCCGCCCACTGCAACAGTATGCGATACAAGCTCAACACCGAGTGCTTTTAAAACCTGAGCGGCGACCACGCCTAGAGCTACCCGAGTCGCGGTTTCACGTGCCGATGCGCGCTCAAGAACAGGACGAGCCTCCGAAAAGTTGTATTTCTGCATACCCGTAAAATCCGCGTGACCGGGGCGCGGGCGTGTCAGGGCAGCATTGCGGGCACGCCCTTCAATAAGTGCGGGATCTACCGGATCTGAGCTCATGACATCAACCCATTTAGGCCATTCAGTATTCGCGATTTCAAGTGCTACGGGGCCACCCTGCGTCAGGCCGTGCCGTACCCCGCCCAGAATACGCACTTTATCTTCTTCAAACTTCATACGAGCGCCGCGGCCGTACCCTAGACGGCGGCGAGCCAGCGCATCACGCACCATCTTGCTGGTAAGCTCCACGCCGGCGGGGACTCCTTCGATAATACCGACCAACGCTTCACCGTGAGACTCCCCCGCGGTCAGCCAACGTAGCTCCATGTATTTCCTCATCTCCGTTTTGCCGTCCTGAGAGTTCCGGCACCGTCAAAGTTTGAATCTGTATATAAATTCTAACGTCTCTTTTAGCGCACAATGTCAGGAAGCTGTTCACGCGGAGCAAGATTGACAGCGGCACACATCGCATTGAGCACATCAAGCTCGTGCGGGAGACGCTGATCTGTAGCATGCCCGGTAAAAACGCGCACCTGGTCGAGAGCCTGATAGAGAAGCATTTCAAGGCCTGATACGACGCACCCGCCGCGCCGCTCCCAAATCTGCGCTAGCTGAGACGGCCACGGATCATAAGCTACATCCAGTAGAACAGCGTACGGGTAGACCTTGTGTATGTTTTCAGTAAAATCATCTGCAGCATGAGCGGGGAGAGTCGAGATCACCGGGTAATACGCGGCGCAGTCTTCCGGAAACCGGGTAAGAGGCTCTGCCTGGACCTCAAGACTCAGACGTTTTGCTGCGTCATATATGGCAGAGAGCTTATGCAGTGAACGCGCGTACACCGTCACACGAGTGTACCCCAAACGATGTAAGGCGGCTAGAGCAGAAATAGCGGTTGCCCCGCCGCCCAGGATAGCCGGTTGTGTTGTTGCTTGGTGAGTTTCAAGCCCAGCATGTAGAAGTGCATTGACGATGCCGCCGACATCTGTATTATGGCCATGCGGCAACGGCGCTTCGGTATCTTCTGTCTTTCTCCAGAAAACGGTGTTAACCGCCCCAGTCACCCGAGCCAATGCGGTTGTTGAGTGCAGATACCGAATAATATCGGTCTTAAGCGGCATCGTGACCGAAAACCCGCAGATTGCTTCTCCAGCCTCTGCCTCGTCCATGAGAGCCGGAAGATCCGCGGAGAGTGTGTCACGACGGGCATACGTAATGTTCTCTTTGAGTACCTGGTACGCAGCGGTATGTAAAACTGGCGAGAGCGAATGCGCTATAGGATGGCCCAGCACATAGGCTCGTCGTGCTGCCGCTGCTTTAGTCATGGTATTCCCTTCCCACGCGATGCCATTTAGGTTGTCCGTCAGTTTACACACATAAACGAAACGGATGCTCCTTCCAGTTTAGTGGAAGGAACATCCATTCCGTCTTACGAAGAACCGTACAGAACCTACAAATACGGTGCCTCGTACTGACCACGCAGTATCTTACTTACAGCGACCTGAGTGTTCCTCACACCACTGGTTGTACTCGTCAACGTACTTCTGGTGTTCCTTGTAGGTGCGCGAGTACTTCGTCTCACCCGTATCAAGGTCAACCGTTACCCAGTAGTAGTACGGGTTGTTCTCGGGATTTGCTACCGCTTTGATTGAGGACAACCCTGGCGATGCAATCGGGCCTGCAGGCAGCCCCGTATTTGCATAGGTGTTGTACTTATTATTCTTATCAGCCTTTTGCTCTTCCGTGAGGTGATATGAACGTACACCCAAGCCATAGGTCACGGTAGCGTCGGACTGAATCAAACCATTAGTCTCACCCTTGGGGTTATTGAGGCGGTTATTGATAATGCCCGCAACGGCCACATAGTCCTTAGGCTGTGCTTCAAGCTCCACGATAGAAGCCTTAGTCAGAACCTCAAAGGTTCGTTGGTCTCCGCTAACTCCTGCTTCCTGCAGATCAGCCTTTGTTCGCGAAACCATAGCCTCAATGATTTTCTTGGCGTCGGTCCCTTCCTTCGGAATTCGGTATTCGCCCGGGTGCAGCCAGCCTTCCATTGAGGGGAAGTTCTTCGGGATACCGTATTCTTCGGGGTGAGACATGGCAGCTTCAATATCGCGACGGCTTATCTTGCCTTCGGTAGCTTTAGCGATAATATCGACCGTCTCGTTCATACGCTTACCCTGCTGAACCGCGATATAGAAAATATTATTATCGCTATCTACCAGGTTCTTCACGACCGAAGAGCTGCTCATTTGCTTCTGCAACTCATAGGTACCAGCTTTAAGAGTTTTACCGTTAGCCTCTTTCTGGTACACGTCAATAAACTTGCCGGGATCGGCGATAATGTCTTTTTCTTTGAGCGCCTGCGCAATCTGCGCGGTACTCTCACCCTGCTCAATCGTGAAGCTTACCGGCTCGCCATTTCCCGACCCCGAATAGTCACGATTTTTGAAGGGGTTAATGTCGTAACGCTGTACGAAGACCACCCCGAGCACAATAAGTACCACGGCAAAGACGCTCAAAGCTGTTGCCATGATGGTGTGGCGGCGACGCTTACGCGCACGTAACTCCCTAGCGGTTACCACCTCATCCTCAAGGGTGATACCGCGAATGCCGGCCTGGCTTTCGGCGAGTGTCGGACTGAGAAGCTCGCTTAAGCTACTCTCTCGCGTCCGCTGTTTTGTAGGTTCTTCGGTCACTGAAGGTTCTCCGTTTCGTTGACGGGGCCGTCTATAGTCTCTTGCAGATGGGAATCTTCGCGAGGTGATTCATGCACCAGATATCCAGCGACAGCTTGCCCAGCTTTAAGAGCATCCAGACTGTACTGCAATATGTTAACAGCAGCAACCTGGTCAACCATAGTCTTGAAATTTCGGCTGGATACACCAGCCTCGTGGAGGGAACGATGCGCGCTCACTGTGGTGAGACGCTCATCGACCAGCCAAATGTTGATGTGTGTATTTCCTTCTGCATCCAATTCGGAGCGCAAAGCGTGGGCGTAATCCCGTGCCATGCGGGTGGAGTCCGACTCTCCTCCCCGCATGGTTTTGGGAAGCCCCACAAAGATCTCTTTCACGTCGTTAACCTCCACAAGTTTGCGGAGAACTCGACGGTCCGAGTTCTTCTTGCTGTCACGACGGAGTGTCTTGAGCGGAGTCGCCAGAATGCCGTCTGGGTCGCTCAATGACGTGCCAACGCGGGCATTACCCACGTCAACACCCATCCGTACTCCTCGTTGAAATTCAGTCAAGTTATGCCTGCGCTATCGCGTTGCGGATAGCATCCAGTGCTTCTGAAACCTTCGAAGCATCCTGTCCGCCACCCTGTGCAACATCGTCTTTACCGCCGCCACCGCCGCCGAGTACACTTGCTGCGAGTCGCACCAAGGCACCGGCTTTAATGCCAGCTTCACGGGCACCTTCATTTGTGGCGACAAGAATAACCGGGCGACCATTGGCCACGCCAGTCACCGCCACAACGGCAGCTTCAGAGCCGAAGCGTGAACGTAAATCTAACGCTAGCGAACGAACACCGTTGGCGTCCAGCTCTCCCGCATGATGTGTAAGAACTCGTACACCGCCGATGGTTTGCGCGTTTTCTAAAAGCTTACCAGCCTCAGCCTGCAGTTTCTCGCGGCGCAGTTTTTCAAGTTCTTTCTCAGCTGACTTTAGTTTCGCCAACGTCTGGTTGATTTTCTCGGGTAGCTCGGACGAGGATTGCACTTTCATCATGCTGGTCAGCTGATTGACTAGGGTACGCTCAGCGGCAAGATGCTCGAAAGAATTCATGCCAACCAGTGCCTCAACGCGGCGGTTACCCGAGCCCACAGACTGTTCGGTGAGCAGAGTCAGAGAACCAATTTCAGATGAAGTTCCTACGTGGGTACCGCCACAAAGCTCACGCGAAAACTCTCCACCGATTTCGACCATACGCACAATGTTGCCGTACTTCTCGCCGAAGAGGCTCATAGCGCCTAGGGCTTTAGCCTCGGCAAGAGGCATCTCACGCGCGATAACTTCGTGATTATCCCGGATAGCGAGGTTTGCTACCTCTTCGACTTCACGCTTAGCGGAGTCAGATAGGCTCTCACCCCATGCGAAGTCAAAACGCAGGTAGCCTTCCTTATTGAAGGAACCACGCTGAGTTGCCTCATTACCCAATACCTGGTGCAAAGCCGCATGAACAATATGGGTACCCGAATGTGCTTTCTCACCGTCTCGGCGACGCTGCACATCAACCTGCGCCACAACCTCAGCGCCCGGATGCGCTTCACCTTCACGAACAACGGCGCGGTGAACGCTCAAACCCTTGACGGGTTGCTGCACGTCCTGAACATCAATCACGAAACCGTTTCCAGTAATCACGCCGGTATCGGCAGCCTGTCCGCCGCCCTCCGCATAGAATGGGGTTTCGTCCAAAACGACCTCGATCTTATCGCCCGCTTTGGCTACAGGAACGGAAACCCCGTCCTTCAGCAAAGCACGAAGATGAGTTTCGGTACGAAGTTCTGTGTACCCGGTAAAGATAGAACCACGTTCATCCACGAGCTTACGAAGCTCAGAGAGATCTGCAAAGGAGCCTTTTTTAGCCTTAGCATCAGCTTGAGCCCGTTGGCGCTGCTCAGCCATCAGTTCGCGGAACGCCTTCTCATCAACCTTTACGCCTGCTTCAGCGGCCATTTCAAGGGTCAGGTCGATTGGGAATCCGTAGGTATCGTGCAGCGCAAATGCTTCTGCCCCAGAAACAGAGTTTGAGCCGTCTTTCTTGGCCGTAGCAACGGCTTCTTCCAAACGCTCGGTGCCGGTTTCAATCGTATGCAAGAATGCCTTTTCCTCGGCATAAGCGATGCGGGAAATACGCTCGAAATCATCCGCCACGTAGGGGAAAGCACCAGCCATCGCATCGCGAGAAGCGGGGAATAGGATAGGCAGGCACGGTTCAGTAACGCCCAGCAGACGCATCGCACGAATAGCGCGGCGCATCAGGCGGCGTAGAATATAGCCGCGTCCTTCGTTGGAGGGAGTCACACCATCGGCAATCAGCATGAGAGAAGAGCGAATATGGTCAGCCACCACACGCATGCGCACATCGTCTTCATACCCCGGGTCTTCGGGCGATTCAGAGCCGTGGTATTTCTTCCCGGAGAGCTTCGAAGCGGCGTCAAGTACCGG
The DNA here is from genome assembly GCF_001814205.1 of Rothia sp. HMSC036D11. Taxonomy (NCBI): domain Bacteria; kingdom Bacillati; phylum Actinomycetota; class Actinomycetes; order Micrococcales; family Micrococcaceae; genus Rothia; species Rothia sp. HMSC036D11. The sequence goes on along the minus strand of NZ_KV815315.1, from coordinate 119,791 downwards.
GCGCACCTGATCGGTTTCGTAGAAGTTTTCAACACCCTGCAGAAGCATCGCCAAACGCTCAACGCCTAAACCGGTATCGATATTCTTCTTGGGCAATTCACCCAGAATCTCGAAGTCTTCCTTACCGATCCCTTCACCACGCTGATACTGCATAAACACAAGGTTCCAGATCTCAATATAGCGATCGTCGTCTACCGCCGGACCGCCTTCTTTGCCGTATGCGGGTCCGCGGTCATAGAAAATTTCGGAATCGGGGCCTGCAGGACCAGGCTGACCTGTAGACCAGTAGTTTTCCTTCATGCCCATGCGTTGGATACGTTCTTTGGGGAATCCTACGGTTTTAGTCCATACGTCGAAGGCTTCGTTGTCTCCTTCGTAAATGGTCACCCACAGACGTTCCGGGTCCAACCCGTAACCGCCTTCATCCTGACTAGCGGTGAGTAGTTCATAGGCGAAAGGAATAGCTTGCTCTTTGAAATAATCGCCAAATGAGAAGTTACCCGCCATCTGGAAAAAGGTACCATGACGGGCGGTCTTACCTACCTCTTCAATATCTAGGGTACGAATACACTTCTGAACGCTTGTTGCACGCGAGAACGGAGGAGTCTCTCGTCCAAGAAAATAAGGGATAAATGGCACCATACCCGCAATGGTAAACATGGCACCGGGTTCGTTTGAGATGAGTGATGCAGAAGGCACCACGGTATGTCCGCGCTTCTCGAAAAATTCGATCCAACGCTTAGAAATTTCCTGTGAGAGCATCGCTTTCCTTAGACAATTCTGTGTGAAATTCTACGAAATCTATCAAGTTCGTCATGCCGTCATTACGGCTACGTTACAGTACCGGCTAGTTAAAGAAATCTTCACCCAGCTCTCGGTCACGTTGGATGCGGGCGGAGCGAAGTTCCTCCTCTGTAGCGGCAATCCGCGATTCCACGTCGAGCAGTTCCCGCTCGGCAGCAGCCCGATTTGTGGAAGCAATTTCTTGCTCACTCATCTGACGGTCCCAGGTATCTATAGAACCAGGACGTATATCCTGTTTCTGTCGCTCAACTTTAGCATGAAGTTCAGCTTCTTTTTCCTGCATGCCTTCACGAACACGCGCAGCAAATTCGACAGCTTTAAGCGCATAGGGTTGAAGAGGCTTACCAACGGGTGAATCGAAAAACTTTCCCACCTGTGACTCCGGGTTAAGAGCGAGTGTACCCTGTTGGTACTGAACAAGAGCGCCTGTTTTCTTTTCGGGCGATGCGCTGGCACGTTTTGACGCGAAATAGCCTACCGCTGCGCCCGCTCCCACAAGAAGAACTGACCGAAATAAACCCAATTACTGTTCACCTCCCTGTGAAGTACCAGCTGCACGATCGTCGTCACCAGGCTTCTTACCGCGGAATGCCTGACGGACACCGTATGAGAACGAAGCAACTTTAATAAGGGGCTGCCCCACAGTTGAGGTCACCAAAGAAGACAGGGCAGAAACGTTCGCGGAAGCATCGGATACGTTAGAGGTGATACCGTCTACCTTCTCAAGCTGCTCATTCGTGGTAACGACTGTTTTAGTAACTTCGTCGATCAAAGGCGATGTGCTCTGGTTGAGTGAACGAATGGTCACGATAAGTTCATCGAAAACTTTAGTCAGGCGAATAATAGGTAAAGCAAGTAACGCCACAAGAATTGCGAAAACACCGGCAGCTATCAGACCTGCAATGTCTCCACCACTCATCACGACCTCTTTCCTATATCAACCAGTAAAACACAGTGGGCGCCCGCGAGAAACGAGTTTTGAAGCGAGCACACAGAAAAACCGTACCCACGGCTTACTCCATCATAAATGAAAAACCTTGTGCATGCCCATTTTGAACGCCGCTTGTCGTCAAAATATACAGCTCTACCAGGGGTTTTATAAAAAATTTACACTTCCTGCGGCATCTCGTTACAGTTCAGATTCCACGTTTATTACCCTCATCAAACTCTATAAGACATGCATAAGATGCAACATCAAGGAATAATCCTCAGGTTAGTCATACACCACCGACCTGAATTTTGGGTTCCGAAGCAAGTAAACACCTTCAATAAAATGTTCTACCGTCTTTAAACCGGTAATAGCTCACAAGACATTATGCAATAAAAATAACCCCTCCTACAGCCGAACCGTAGGTAGGGGTTACCCTTCTCGAAAATTCGAGATTATGCTAGGCGTGAGTAGTACTCAACAACCAGCTGCTCATCGCAGACCACAGGGATCTCTTCGCGCTTGGGGGCGCGTTCGAGCTTAGCGTGCAGCTTCTCGATTTCGACGTTCAGGTATGCCGGAACCTCAGGCAGAACTGCCTGGTTCTCGCCCGCAGCTGCGACCTGGAAAGGAGTGGTCTTCTCAGACTTCGGGTGAACGTGAATCAGCTGGCCGGGCTTAACACGGAACGAAGGACGATCCACGCGCACACCGTCAACCATAATGTGACGGTGTACAACCATCTGACGAGCCTGTGCAATGGTGCGAGCAAAGCCCGAACGCAGAACCAGAGCGTCAAGACGGGTCTCAAGGTGCTCAACCAGGTTCTTACCGGTCTGACCCTCGACACGCTTTGCTTCAAGGTATGCGCGGCGCATCTGTGCCTCACGAATGTTGTACTGAGCGCGCAAACGCTGCTTTTCCTTCAGCTGGGTAGCATAGTTAGAATCAGCCTTCTTGCGGGCACGACCATGCTGACCGGGGCCGTAAGGACGGCGCTCAAGGTACTTTTCTGCCTTCGGGGTCAGTGCGATGCCCAAAGCACGGGACTGACGCACAGTACGGCGGGTGCGGTTATTTTTAGCCACAATTACCTTTCATAGTGCAGAACCCTTATGCATTCACGCTAAGGGCTCTTATCTTTTTGGAGCTGGCCTCCTCGGTTTACCCGCACCGGGTGGTGGGGCGGAGAGTTTGGGGCAGAGTACCCCAGCACTACGTCAGCGTTATTCCTAAACCAAAACACAATATACTGCGCTATATAGTGGGTATAACAAGACTGCCAGACCCATCAAGTCTACCGTGGTTCGCATTCAGAATCTAGCTGAGTACCGCACAAATTTTGTGTTCTCAACCATGCGCAAGAACACATTATGACACTCCCTCAAAACTTTATGACAGAAGTTCCTTTACCGAATCTTTACCATGTCATAGAATAAAGGCAGTACACCGGATGTGCGACCGACTTCCGGGCTCATAAGAGTCTGGTGCGCATTCGGAGTTTATCTATCACATCTCACTCTAGCGGTATACACCACGGCCGAGGTGGTGCATACCGCTTTTCTGTTCGGTTAGCTATCGGCTCGATTCAGAATTTCTCGGATACGCTCGCGCCGTTCAGCCAGGGTTCGTTCAAATCCATACTGCGTCGGCTCGTAGTAGACCTTATCCCGCAAGGTATCCGGCAAATACTGTTGAGCCGCCACATGCCCCGGCTCATCGTGCGCATAAATATATCCGTCACCGTGACCCAAATCGGCGGCGGCCGCATAGTGGGCGTCCCGAAGATGAGCTGGAACCTGCCCCGAAAGCCCAGATCGTACATCCGCTATTGCCTTATTAATAGCCACATATGCCGCATTTGATTTGGGCGCTAAGGCACAGTAGATCACCGCCTGCGACAGAATAATACGCGCCTCTGGCATGCCGACCAACGCCACTGACTGGGCGGCGGCGGTCGCTACTTGAAGCGCCTGCGGATCGGCAAGACCGATATCTTCACTCGCCGCAATCATAATGCGCCGCGCCACAAAGCGTGGGTCTTCGCCGCCTTCGAGCATGCGCGCTAGATAGTGGACGGCGGCATCAGCATCGGAACCGCGTATAGATTTAATGAAGGCGCTAATCACGTCGTAGTGCTGATCGCCGCTTTTATCGTAGCGAACGGCAGCACGGTCAACGGCTTCCTGGGCATGTGCCAGAGTAATGCGCACAGGCTTGCTAAGGTTTACCTCTCCCCCAGATTCCGCTTTCTCGTCCGGGGATTCGACCTGTTCATGCTCACTGAAGGCTATGGCAGCGGCGGCTTCTAAAGAAGTTAGCGAGCGGCGTGCATCGCCACCGGATACTGCGGCAAGGTGGGCACGAGCATCTTCATCAATCACAGCAGCACCGTTGAACCCGCGGGGGTCTTCGAGCGCTCGGTTGATTAAAGACTCAATATCGGCTGGCTCCAAAGAATGAACTCGAAGCAAAAGTGAACGTGAAAGAAGAGGCGAAATCACGCTGAACGAGGGGTTTTCCGTCGTTGCCGCCACAAGAATAACCCAGCGGTTTTCGACTCCGGGCAGCAGCGCATCTTGTTGAGCCTTCGTAAACCGGTGAATCTCGTCAAGAAAAAGCACTGTTGTGGTGCCGTACATGTCACGGTCTAAAAGTGCTTGGTCCATAACGGCGCGAACGTCTTTAACTCCGGCGGTGATAGCGGAAAGTTCGACGAATTTACGACCCGGCGCACGGGCGATGATATGCGCCAATGTGGTTTTCCCGGTGCCGGGAGGGCCGTACAAAATAACAGACGAAGGTCCTGCTGGTCCAGATTTATCGGCACCGGCAAGCACACGAAGCGGAGACCCTGGGGTCAGCAGATGGGCTTGTCCAAAAACTTCATCGACGTGACGCGGGCGCATACGTACTGCCAAGGGCGCTTGGGATGCGGTACGTGAAGACGGTGCGGACGTAAATTTTACGCGATCTTCGTCGTCTGGAAGGTCAAGGTCAAAAAGCGAATCTGCCATGTTTCAACTCTACCGTGCGTACATGCGGTATCTAGAGGGTTTCGCTATCGAGAATGAGGGTTACCGGTCCGTCATTAACGAGTTCAACCTGCATATCGGCGCCGAAAACTCCTGTTTCAACACGGAGCCCGATAGCGCGGAGCTTCTGGACAAAAGCCTCAAAAATCGGCTCGCTGACAGCGCCCGGAGCCGCTTTCGACCATGATGGGCGCCTGCCTTTTTTCGCATCTCCGTAGAGCGTGAATTGACTAACGGCGAGAACGGGCGCATCAACCTCAAGCGCGGATCTTTCGCCATCAAAAAGGCGCAGGTTAGCGGTCTTATCCGCCATTTTCGCCAGTTGGGCCTCGCCGTCCTCATGGGTAATACCGACGAGTGCAAGATACCCGGTTTCTTCAATCGCCCCAACGATTTTATTCTCCACACGCACGGATGCGCGGCTTACACGCTGCAAAATAACTCGCATGGGTAATGCCTCTGCCTTTCGGTATTTCTAAAATTTTCAGATACTTCCGCGAAGCTGTACCGCCTGCAAAAATTTCTCTGCTTCACGGGGTGTTCGGAATTCGATATATCGTTTGTCAGGGTGATTCCTGCGTGCTTCGGCCATAAGAGGCGCATATTTAGGGTAGCTGCTCCAGGTATAGCGAATCATATTTTCGGGGTCAGTAAAAACGCTCCACAGAGGCGGCTCAGTATTTCCAGCCCAAAGTTCTTCACGAGTCACTGCTCGGTGCAGGGTTCTTCGAATAACCCGCTGCTCAACAAACCATCTCGGATAATGCAGGTAAATGACGGTATCAGCACACTCTAGAAGACGCTCACGCACCTGCGAATACTGCCATTCTGTAATCCACGAATCCTGCGCCGCGAGCTCATCCACATCTGCTTCAAAACTGGGGCGGGGCGTCCAGTTCTCGCCCCAGTGCAAAGAATCCATTTCGGTATGCGGTATGCCTAAAATCGCACCAAGTCTTCCGGCAAATGTGGTTTTGCCGCTGCCACTGGCGCCTGTCATGAGGATGCGCATAGGTTCATGCCTTTCGTACGGGGACTCTTTCCAGAATAGCTAACCCATACACGAATGCGCACCGAAACGACGAAAGCGGGCTGCATATACACCGTGGTGTATCTACAGCCCGCTTTCCTCTCAGCGCTCACACGCAGGAATTTTCAAGTAAGAACTACTTCTCGTCTTCATCCTTCTTCTTCGGCTTGAAATCAACGCCTGCTTCCTTGCGCTGCTGCGGCGTAATCGGCGCGGGTGCGGCAGTCAGCGGGTCATAGCCGTTACCGGTCTTCGGGAAGGCAATAACCTCGCGAATTGAATCTACCCCCGCAAGAAGCGAGATAATGCGATCCCATCCGAATGCGATACCGCCCATCGGAGGTGCGCCGTACTTGAAGGCGTCCAGCAAGAAGCCGAACTTCTCCTGTGCTTCTTCCTCGCCAATTCCCATGACTGCAAAAACACGTTCCTGTACGTCACGGCGGTGGATACGGATAGAACCGCCACCGATCTCGTTACCATTGCAGACGATATCGTAGGCGTATGCCAGCGCCGCACCAGGGTCCTTGTCGAAGGTATCCAAGAACTCGGGTTTTGGCGCTGTAAAGGCGTGGTGCACGGCAGTCCATGCTGAGTGCCCCAGTGCGACATCTCCTGACTCGGTGGCCTCTGCGGCAGACTCGAAGAGAGGCGCATCCACAACCCACAGGAACGACCACTCGCCGTCCTTGATAAGGCCGGTACGGTGACCGATCTCAACACGGGCAGCGCCCAGCAGAGCACGCGCCTGTTTAGCTTCACCGGCGGCGAAGAAGATGCAGTCCCCGGGGTTGGCGCCGGTTGCTGCAGCAAGACCTGTACGTTCCTCATCAGTGATGTTCTTCGCAACAGGACCAGTCAGTTCGCCGTCTTCCTGCACCAGTACATAGGCCAGACCCTTCGCACCGCGCTGCTTTGCCCATTCCTGCCATGCGTCCAGGGTGCGGCGCGGCTGAGAAGCGCCGCCGGGCATTACCACGGCGCCCACGTAGGGAGCCTTAAACACACGGAACGTGGTGTTGGCAAAGTAATCGGTAAGTTCGGTCAGCTCAAGACCAAAACGCAGATCTGGCTTGTCGGTACCGTATTTCTCCATCGCTTCGGTATAGGTCATACGGCGAATAGGACGGGGAATCTGCACATCAATCAGGTTCCAGACAGCCTCGACAATGCGTTCGCCCAGGTCAATAATGTCGTCCTGATCTACGAAGGATGCCTCAATATCGAGCTGAGTGAACTCAGGCTGACGGTCCGCGCGGAAGTCCTCATCGCGGTAGCATCGAGCAATCTGGTAGTACTTTTCAATGCCGCCCACCTGCAGGAGCTGTTTAAACAGCTGGGGTGACTGCGGCAACGCGTACCAAGAACCAGGTGCCAAACGCGCAGGAACCAGGAAGTCACGGGCACCTTCGGGTGTTGATCGGGTAAGAGTAGGAGTTTCAACCTCTAGATAACCGTCATCAGCAAGCAGGTTGCGTGCCGCGCGGTTAGCGTCGGAACGCAGGCGCATGATGCGAGCAGGCTCGGGGCGGCGAAGGTCAAGGTAACGGTAGCGCAGACGCGCCTCTTCACCAACCTCAACATGCTCGTCAATCTGGAATGGAAGCGGTGCTGCAGTATTGAGAACCTCAACCGCAGAAACTTCAACCTCAATTTCACCGGTTGCAAGATTCGGGTTTTCATTTCCCTCAGGGCGCTTGGTCACCTGACCGGTTACACGCAGAACGTATTCATTGCGTAGGTGTTCAAAATCATCTTCGTTATGAAACACGCACTGGGTGACGCCCGCGCGATCACGCAAATCGACGAAAGCTACGCCGCCGTGGTCACGACGACGAGCTACCCAGCCGGTGAGGGTTACGGTTTCTCCGATGTTGGCGGCGGTGAGCTCGCCATTGGTATGGGTGCGAAGCACTGCATTCCTTTCATTGCAGGCACCTCACGACTATAGACAGTAGCCGGGTGCATGCGCTTGATTTTTAAGATACGCACACTGCGTGCGCATTTTCCCATTGTAATGCCGCCACTCACTATAGTGTGGCGACACCCTCAATATTTTATGAGCTGATGCTCTCAGCAGGCACTACACGCACGTTCAGGTCTTCTTCTGGCGGCATCCAGCTCGCGGGGTCCGCAGCAACCTGTTCCCCCGAACGGATATCCTTAACCTCGTGCGCCAGCTCGCCGTTATCCCCCGTCGAAATAAACCATACGAAGGGAATACCGCGTTTTTCAGCATATTTGATCTGCTTACCAAATTTTGCTGCATTCGCCGAAACTTCACAGGCGATACCACGCGACCGGAGTGCATCGGCGACATCGTTAGCGGCAGACCAGCCTTCATCATTAGTGAGGGCGATAAATACCGCAGAGGGAACCTTACGGGTAGCCCGTGCAAACCCCTGCGAGAGGATGCGCGCCACCAGGCGGGTTACCCCAATTGACAGCCCGACTCCGGGATAGGTTTTCTTCCCGTTCGAGGCCAGCGACTCGTACCGACCACCCGAGCAAATCGACCCTAACGATTCATGTCCCACGAGCATAGTCTCGTAGACAGTACCGGTGTAATAATCCAGCCCGCGTGCGATAGAGAGATCGGCAAGAACTTTGCCGGGAGCGCGGCGGGCAGCCTCATCGATAACTTCGGCAAGCTCGGTAACACCTCGATCAAGAAGTTCATGCTCAACCTTGTACCGCTCAGCGAGTTCACGGACCTGGGCCACAAAAGATGAATCCTCGGTACGAATCTGCGCAAGCTCTAGGGCTGCTTGAGCCTGCTCTTCAGAGGCGCCAACCTCACGCTGAAGTTCCTGCGCCACCGCATCCGCGCCAATTTTTTCAAGTTTGTCGATGGAACGCAGCACCGCGGCTGTATCGGTAAGTCCCAGCCCAAGATAAAAACCCTCCGCAAGTTTGCGGTTGTTCACCCGAAGTTTGAAATCGGGAATAGGAAGTTTTGAGAGTGCATCCACGACAACGAGAGCGAGGGTCACGTCATAGCGGAAAGGCAGTTCACCATCACCCACAACATCAATATCAGCCTGGGTAAACTCGCGTGCACGCCCTTCCTGCGGGCGCTCGCCGCGCCAAACTTTCTGAATCTGGTAGCGAGAGAACGGGAAATTCAAATACCCAGCGTTCTCAACGACGTACCGCGCGAAAGGTACGGTCAGATCGAAATGCAGAGCAAGTTTTTCTTTAGCTTTAGTGGCGTTATCATCCAGCAGGCGAGAGATCGAGTAAACTTCCTTATCAATATCACCCTTGCGAAGAAGCTGCTCAATAGTCTCAACCGAACGGGTCTCAATCGAAGAAAAACCGTGAAGCTCGAAGGTCTTACGCAGAGTGTCAAGAACATGGTTCTCAACAAGTCGTTCAGCCGGTAAATACTCCGGAAAACCAGACAGCGATGCCTTGCGAGCCATATGCTTCTCTCCTTGAAATCGTGGTATCAGATGTGCGCCATATTGTGTGACGCGCACAGCCTTTTAATCATAGCAAGGATGCGCCCACAGCGAACCGCAAAACTTCGCGCCTATTCTGGCGCGTCACATGCCACTATAGGATGTATAAACTGTATACACCCGCTATGCTGTATAGATGCGCTATATGTTTCGGCCTATAGCCATGAGACGTTTCCCCGGCATGACATAGAGCCTATTCTTCCGATAGGTTTTTCATGCCCCTAGTGAATGAGAGTTATAGCGGTGACTATTAAATCCGACGACACCCAGGTAAACCTTGAGCAGGCACGTAAGTTTGGTCGTGTATCCGATGACGGTCATGTTTTTGTGATTGTTGAGGGTGAAGAGTACGCCGTAGGGCAGTTGCCCGGTGCCTCCGAAGAAGAAGCCCTGGCATATTTCGCCCGCAAGTTCGAGAACGTTGAGGCACAGGTCTCTCTGCTCGAATCGCGTGTTGAGAATAATTCCCCGGCGGCAGATCTGCAAAAGGGCATCACCTCCATCGGTGCGCAAATTGGTGTGCGCAATATGGTGGGCGATTACGCAAGCTTGCAGGAGCGCCTGTCCGCATTGAACGAACGCATTATTAAGCTGGGCGAGGCTCAGCAGCAGGAACGTGCCGAGAACCGTGAACGTGCTCTGGCGGCGCGCGAAGAGATCGTTGCTGAGGCTGAGCAGATTGCGGCTCAGGATGTTGAGAAAATCCATTGGAAGAATTCTCATGCCCGTATGAACGAGCTCTTCGATGCGTGGAAACAAGCACAGCGTGAAATTCATTTGGCAAAATCAGTTGAAGACGAGCTGTGGAAACGATTCCGCGCCGCCCGCACCACCTTCGACCGCAACCGTCGGGCGCATTTCTCGCAGCTTGACGACCGTAACGCCCGCATCAAACGCGCGAAGGAAGAGTTGATCGCTCGCGCTGAACAGCTGTCTTCTTCAACCGATTGGTCTGAGACCTCACGTGAATACGGCAAGTTGATGCGTGCTTGGAAGGAAGTTCCGCGCGGTTCTCGCCGTGAGGACGATAAACTGTGGGCGCGTTTCCGTGCCGCTCAGGATGTCTTCTTTGATGCCCGCAACGCCGCCGAAGCACAACAGGACGAAGCATATGCCGAGAATCTCAAGGTTAAAGAGGCTCTCCTAGTTGAAGCTCGCGCCCTGTTGCCGGTAACCGACATTTCTGCCGCTAAAAAGGCTTTTGAGAAGATCCTTGATCGTTGGGATGCAGCCGGTCGAGTTCCGCGCGCAGATTTGCGCCGTATAGATTCTGAACTTCGTAAGATTCAGGATGAAATCAACGGTGCAGAAGCCGCTAAATGGAAGAAGAACGATCCCGCTAAGGCAGCCCGCGCAAACTCGCTGCTCACCCAGATCCAGGATTCGCTCGCCGAGCTTGAGTCTGAGCTACAGGCAGCACAGGCCTCCGGCGATGCTAAGAAGATCGCCAAGGCGCAGGAGGCTTTGGAGGCGCGCCGCGCCTGGGCGGCAACCCTTGAAGGTTTCAACGCCTAAAGCTTGTTCCTTCCTTTCTTACGAAGGTACAAAAATTCCGGGGTGTTCCCAATCGGGAGACCCCGGAATTTTTGTGTTTATCTGCCAAACTATGCCCTGCTTACACGCTTTACACACCCTGCGCAGATTTTCACGCACCTACTGTAAGACTATGCAGCCGCTGGCTTGGCACCGGTGAGACGATACGCCTTATAGACGCCCGCAACGTTGCGCACAACGTTCAAGACATGCTCCAGCATAAACCTGTCCCCTAGCTCAACCGCAAACCGGTCGATGACGGTACGATCCTCAGAGGTGTGCACGCGCGCATCCAGAATGCTTACTCCGGCCTCTGAAATAGCTCGGATGAGGTCGCTGAGCAGACCCTTACGGTCCAGGCCCTCCACCTGAATCTGCACGCGGTACATGGCGTCCGGGGATGAAGCCCACTCCACCGTGGTAATACGGGGCTCCTCATCGGCATTACGCATATTGGGGCAGTCGCGCCTATGTACTGAAATACCGTTGTACCGAGTCACCATGCCAATAATGTCATCGGGCGGAACCGGTGTGCAGCATCGCGCAATCTTCGTCAGCACGCCCTCAGCACCTGGAACGACCACGCCGTTATCGCTGACGGCACGATGAGTCTGCTTAAGCAGGGTCTCATCAAAGTCGCTAACCTCAACCTCAGATTCTTCAATCTGGTCGCCGTTATAGAGCTCGACTAGAGAATCAATCACCTGCTTTGGCGATATTTCGTTCTCACCAATTGCCCGGTATAGCGTTGCAACGTCATTCTTGTGCAGCTGTTGAGCTACCTGCGTCATGAGCTCTGGGCTCATCATCTTTTGCAGCGGCAGCTCATTATTGCGCATGCTCTTAGTGAGAGCTTCACGCCCGCGATCTAGAGCCTCAAGACGGCGTTCTTTTGCGAAATGCTGACGAATCTTTGTTCGCGCTCGCGATGAACGCACGAATTTGAGCCAGTCTTCGCTGGGGCCAGCATCCTCATTTTTGGTGGTCGTAATTTCAACTGTTGAACCCGTGGGCAGCACTGTATGAAGTGGCACTAGGCGCCCATTTACCTTAGCGCCAACGGTACGATCCCCCACTTCAGAGTGAATAGCATAAGCGAAATCTACGGGGGTTGACCCGGCGGGAAGAGCAATTGCTTCACCGTCGGGGGTGAGCACTACGATCTCATCAGTATCGAGAGTTTCCGCCAACGACTCATAGAATTTATCTGACTCAGGGTTGGAATTGGAGATTTCGGCAATAGACTGCAAAATCCCCACATTCATGGCAGAGGTATGCGCCCCCGGCTCGTGTTTCTGCTGGGTTATTTTCTCACCCCGCGAAGCCGCTTTATATCGCCAGTGCGCGGCAACACCGTATTCCGCTTCCTCATGCATCTTATAGGTGCGGATTTGAATTTCCAACGGTAAATTACCCGGCCCATAAACCGTCAAATGTAATGATTGATAATTGTTATTTTTAGGATTCTTAATATAATCTTTGAAACGCCCCGGCATAGCAGGCCAGAGTGAAAGTATATGCCCTAAAACGGTGTAACATTGTTCATCCGTTTCGACCATAATGCGCACCGCGAGAATATCGTTAATCTCGTCAAAACTACGCCCTTTGGTTTTCATTTTTTGATGAATGGAATAGTAATGCTTCGGGCGGCCCGTCACCGTAGCCTCAAGCCCCACCGAGTCTAAACGCTCTGTAATCTTACTGCGTGATTCATCAAGAAATTTTTCAAGTTTAGGAGTACGCTCTCCCACCATACGCACAATTTCGGCATATATTTCGGGGCTCATCGCGGCAAATGACAGGTCCTCAAGCTCCCACTTGATGGTGTTGAGTCCCAAGCGATGGGCCAGCGGAGCATAAATTTTAAGAGTTTCTTCAGCTTTCCGCGCCGCCGACCCTGCAGCTACAAAACGCCAAGTACGTGCATTGTGCAGACGATCGGCAAGTTTGATAAGAAGCACGCGAATATCTTTACTCATCGATAGCACGAGTTTGCGAATAGTCTCGATGGATGCGTGCTCGCCATAGGTCATTTTGTCGAGCTTTGTCACACCATCAACAAGGTAAGCAACCTCTTCGCCGAACTCCTCTGTGAGCTCTTCCATGGTGTATTCGGTGTCTTCGACTGTGTCATGCAGAAGCCCCGCTGCCAAGACAGGACCGGTCGCGCCCATTTCAGCAAGAATCGCGGTCACGGCAACGGGGTGGGTAATATACGGATCGCCACTTTTACGCTTTTGACCTTCGTGATATTTATTCGCTATTTCAAAGGCACGCTGCAGAACTTGAATATCTTCATCGGGGTGATATTTCCGCACGGCGCGTACAACAGGCGCTAAAAGCGGTGAGAAACGTACGGATGCGCTTTCATTGGCTCCCCCAGATGTTGAAAGCATGCGGCGACCAAAAACCAAACGGTTAGGCACACGTCCGGATGCCGCCATCACACGGTGAGAGCCACGCACAATTTTCTTAGGCGGCTGCGTCTGCATGCCGCCTTCGTTATCGGGGATTACGGGAGATCCTGCTGCGCTCATCTTTCTGCCTTCTTCCTCGTGCCCTCCACGTATTGAGAATCATCGTCGACCCACGCATCACCATAAAACCTGCGATATCACGATATCTTGAGTGAGACTCTCATGTGTTTATTTATCCTACTCACTGTTGTGCAAATGCGGCAAACTCATGTAGTGAAACTTTCAAGATTTATTGTAGGTGTTACATAAACCATAGGGGGCGCTCCTGTGAGAACGCCCCCTATGGTTATTCACTTATATACTTCCGTTGAGTTATTGGTCTGCGTTTATAACGTTGACTTCAAAACTCGGTTTACGACGTTTACGCGGTTTATCATCGTCATCCTCAGATGCGGCATCCGCCTCTGCCTGACCACTCGCGCGATATTCCTCAACCTTACGTGTGTGGGCGAGGATCTTCCGCTCGCCCAAACGTAGGGTTCCATAAAGCGGCGCCGATACGAAGAGCGTACCGACCATGCCGACCAGAATACCGACGAACAATGACAGCGAGAGATCTTGCAGAGTACCGGCGCCCAACATAAACGCGCCGATAAAGAGGATCGAACCCACCGGAAGAACACCAACAATAGCGGTGTTAATTGAACGCACTAGCGTCTGGTTCACCGCAAGGTTAATGTCTTCCGCAAATGTCCTGTCTTTACGGGAGAAAGCATCCTCGGTGTTCTCACGGATCTTATCGAAAACCACCACCGAGTCGTACAGTGAGTAGCTCAAGATCGTCAAAAAACCGATGATCGCACTCGGGGTAATCTCGAATCCGAGAGCCGCGTAAATTCCTACCGTAACAACTACGGTAAAAAGCAACCCGGCTATAGAGGCCAGCGACATCTTCCACGTGCGGAAATAGAACGCCATGCCGATCAGTGCAAGGATCACGAACACTATCAACCCGAAGAATGCCTGGCGAGTTACATCTTCGCCCCAGGTAGGACCAACATAAGAAGAGGTTACGTCATTCTCGCTCACGCCATAAGCATCTTGCAGAGCTTTCTTAACACTGAGGGTTTCGTTATCAGAGAGCTTGCTCATTTGAGCGCGGATAGTTCCGGGGGCAATATTTGTAACACGCACATCCGATGCCGAGGGTGCATGCTCTTTCACGGCGTTTTCGCCCTCAGATACCTCAGTGTGGGTGGTTCGAGATACTACAAATTCCGAGCCGCCACGGAAATCAATACCCAGGTTAAATCCACCGCTTACAAGCGGTATGGCAACAGATACCGCCATCAGCAGAACCGCAAGTAAGAGCCAAAGGCGGCGCTTGCCGATGAAAGGATAAGACCGGGCACCCGAGTGCAGGTCATTACCGAAGCGCGCAAAAACATTAGGCTTAACTTCAGCAGCCATAATTACGCCTCCTTCTCATCATTCGTTGCTTCTTCCGCAGTGGCGGCGCGCTCAGCACGTCGACGCTCCGCAATACTTAGTGTAGATTCCTTTGACGAGCGGAAACGACCGGCGCCTCGGTATAGGGGTGCTGCCCCCAAGGATTCCGGTGAAAGCCCGGAATGGCGGTGCCCCTCGCCAAAGTATCGTGTATTTGCAAGCAGAGTAAGCGCCGGGTGGGTGAAGAGATACACCACAACCAAATCAGCGATCGCAGTGAGACCCAAGGTAAATGCGAAGCCCTTCACCGAACCAACCGACACCACGTACAGCACTACTGCCGCCAGAAGGTTCACAGCCTTAGAAGCAAGGATTGTTCGGGATGCACGCTTCCACCCGTGACTGACAGCCGCTGGTATTGTACGTCCGGCCCGAATCTCATCACGAATACGCTCGAAGTACACAATGAAGGAGTCTGCCGTCGCACCAATTGCCACAATCAAACCGGCAACACCCGCCAGGGAGAGGCGATAGTTTAGGGCCCATCCCAAAAGCACAATGGCTTCATACGAGATAATGCCCGCGACCACCAAAGAAGCCATTGTCACAAACCCGAGCAGACGGTACTGGAACAGTGAGTACACAAAGACTAAAAGCAGACCAATCAGACCGGTCAGAATACCCACTTTAAGCTGTTCTGCGCCCAAAGTTGCAGAGATCTGCTGCTCTGATTGAATAGAGAAGCTAATCGGGAGAGCACCGTACTTCAGCTGATCGGCAAGATTCTTAGCTTCCTGCTCTGAGAAGTTACCGGTAATCTGCGGCTTGCCGTCTGCAATAACCGCCTGCGAGACTGGCGATGACAAAACCTTACCGTCGAGCATAATAGCAAAGCGGCTGCGGGGATCGTTCGGGCTCTGACCGCGAATAGCGTTCAGACGAGTCGTCACTTTCTTAAAAGTTTCACGGGCCGAGTCGTTGAACTCAATATTCACGGTCCAGCGACCGGTGTTAATGCCCTGCCCGCTAGTTTCTTGCGAGTGACTTGCCGTCGAAATATCGTTACCGTTGAGTTCTACCGGGCCCAAAATGAATTTCTCGTTGCCATCGGTAGAGCACGCCACGATAGCTTTCTTGGGGTCTGCCGCTTCCGCATCTTCATTATTGCCCGCGGAGCAATCTTTAGCCTCAAACTCTTTATAAAGCTCGGGAGTAATCCAGTTGGTATCTGAACCGTTATCCTCCTGTGGCTCTGCGGTAGGCTTTGGGAGTTTATCGTCAGGAGTGCGTGATTCCTCAGGTACTGCTGTACCGGGCGATGAGGATTGCAGCACCGCGCGGAAGGTCATGTTGGCGGATGCCTGAATAAGCTCACGGGTTTCTGGGCTGATATTTCCAGGAACCGAAACCACAACGTTGTTTCCAGAGCCGAAGGACGTCGTAACTTCTGCTTCCGAAACGCCCGCACCGTCAACGCGCTGACGAATAATTTCAACGGCCTGTTTCAGCTGCTCCTGGCTAACGTTGGTGTCGTTCGACCCGTTCACTTTGGGTGAGAGGATCATCTGGGTACCACCAGATAAATCAAGTGCTAGTTTTGCTCCCCACGATCCACCGGCTTGCGTGGTACCGAAAATACCAGCGGCCATAAGGATCATGAGCAAAACCATCGAGACGAGGGCGCCTCGCGCGGCTGCAAGCGGTGAACGCCTAGCCATATGTGCCCCTTACTAGTTCTATGTTCTAGATATTCTTATGTGCATGAGATAAGGAGCTTCCCCTTTTAGCGGCGAAACTCCTTGACCAGTTATTCTTTGGTCTCTGAAACGTCAGAGCTTGTTTCTTCGGATGCGCCAGCACCTTCGGCAGAATCTTCAGCAGCCGTAATAACCTGCGCAATCGAGTGTGGGTTAATGGTGATGACGGTGCCTTGAGCAATCTCAAGTTTGGCTTTCTGCGCCTCAGCATCAACGGAGACAATTTTGCCGTACAGACCCCCACGTGTCATGACTTCATCCCCGGGTTTAAGCGAAGCGATCATATCCCGCAGCGCTTGGAACTGACGTTTCTGCCGCCTAAAACTGCTGTAAATCAAAAACCCAGCAAAGACGACGACAAGAATCATCATAAGCGAATTGACGTCCATATGTTTCCTCTCCGTAGGCGCAAGCCCACCGCCGCAGGTTGGTAATTCCTACGGATATTTTGACGTTTTATCTGTGCACTACCTATCCATCCTACGCGAGAGGGCTGTGTTTCCCTACTCGTTTCATGATCTGCGTGTAGATTTTCTCAAGCAATATTCGCCGTTTTGACAATGCTCGGGCACCTTTTATGCGGATAGCTAACGCACCATTTTTAGCTTATAACCCACACAAAGGTATATCCCGACAAAGACAGTGCCTGTACCTAGTCTCCGATCTCACTGAGCAGCAGCGGGCACTAGAGGTTAATTTCAGGTTCCTCAAGCCCCAAATGCTCCCAGGCGGCAGGCAGTGCTACGCGCCCGCGCGGAGTGCGACCAATGAGACCCTCACGCACTAGATAAGGTTCAGCGACAGTTTCTACAGTCTCGGTTTCTTCCCCCACCGCAATAGCAAGAGTTGAAAGGCCCACCGGTCCCCCACCGAATTTGTGGATAAGAGACTCTAAAACGGCGCGATCTAGACGGTCGAGCCCGCGCGCATCCACCTCATACATATCAAGGGCGGTCGCGGCGTTATGAGAGTTGATATCGTGAACATCATTGACGAGCGCCCAGTCTCGCACACGGCGCAGCAAGCGGTTTGCGATACGCGGGGTTCCGCGCGAACGACCGGCGATCTCGGCATATCCTTCACTCGTGATACGCATATCCATCAAACCAGCGCTTCGGCGAAGTACAAGTTCTAACTCAGGCACAGAGTAGAACTCAAGGTGCCCGGTAAAACCAAAACGGTCACGCAGCGGACCGGGAAGCAGACCTGCCCGGGTTGTGGCACCTACCAACGTAAATTGAGGAAGCTCAAGCGGAATCGAAGTTGCTCCGGCACCTTTACCAACCACAATATCCACACGGAAATCTTCCATCGCCATATAAAGCATTTCTTCTGCCGGGCGGCTCATACGGTGTATTTCGTCAAGAAAAAGTACCTCACCCGGTGTGAGCGAAGACAGAATCGCAGCCAAATCACCCGAATGCTGAATCGCTGGTCCGGAGGTAATACGAAGCGGTGCCTCCATCTCAGCGGCAATAATCATTGCCAGGGTAGTTTTGCCCAGCCCGGGAGGACCGGAAAGCAACACATGGTCGGCACTGCGCCCACGCATTTTTGAGGCTTCGAGCACAAGGGAAAGCTGCTGCCGCACGCGCTTTTGCCCCACGAAGTCGTCAAGCGACTTAGGGCGCAGAGCCGCCTCAATCATTTTCTCCTCAGGTTCTTCTTCCATTGCAACCAGACGTTGCCCAGGAACCTGCCCTGGCACATATCCGCCGGATGTAGCGTTATCGTATGGATTCTGAGTCACAATATCGTCC
This sequence comes from Rothia sp. HMSC036D11, assembly GCF_001814205.1. Classification (NCBI taxonomy): domain Bacteria; kingdom Bacillati; phylum Actinomycetota; class Actinomycetes; order Micrococcales; family Micrococcaceae; genus Rothia; species Rothia sp. HMSC036D11. Next base: position 101,614 of record NZ_KV815315.1, on the reverse strand, counting down.
TTTATGGAAGAGAACACCAAGTCTTCTTAATCCACGACATAGCGTACCGCTAATGCCGCCCCACCGTATTCTGTGCTCCCAGAGAGGCAAGTACCCCTCGCAGAGCAACGCCCACGGCTTCCTTTTCGGCATCTGGGTTATGCTGCACATAAGCGTCGATTGCGGCATCTGCGTCTTTTTCGCTCCACCCTAAAGAGGTGAGCGCATCCATAACCTGGGGCTTCCACGCGATGCCCTGGGCGGGAGCGTTTTCTTCGGCCTGACCTTCACTCAAAATGAGTTTACCAGCCAGTTCTAGCACAATGCGCCGCGCACTTTTCGGCCCGATCCCCGGCACTTTGGTAAAGGCTTTATCGTCGCCGGTTGCAACGGCTCGCTCAACCTCGGTGGCAGTATGCACGCTCAAGACGGCAAGGGCGATACGCGGACCAATCCCCGAAACCGAGAGCATCATCTCAAAGACCTCTCGCTCTGCAGGTTCTGCAAACCCGTAGAGAGTCATGGAGTCTTCTCGCACGATCATAGAGGTCAACAAGGTTGCATTGGATCCCGTGCGCAGATTTGAGAGGGTACGTGCTGTGGCCCGAACGAGCATACCAAACCCATTGACATCAAGAATTGCGCTCTCTAGCCCTACATGGGTTACATGCCCCGTTAACGACGCAATCATCTTTTCCCTCTCTTGTTACCTTGACCCTGCCAACGTGGGTGCCATCATCCAGTATATTAGAATATTTTTCTGAATGTACAGTTTATAGCAATCTTTATCGAAAATATTTCCGATATAAGTTTAGCGTCGTGTCTTTGCCTCAGCTTCAAGCCAGATTCGCTGTGCCGGCGTCAGCTTTGCATGCTGTGCGCGCACGGGGCGTGATCCCTGGTGAGTCTGCGTATTCGCTGACATATTAATGCCAGAACCAATGCCGCCACCGCGCCAACCATGACAGATTGCGATCGCTAAGGCGTCTGCTGCATCAGCAGGCTTAGGAATTTTTTCCAGCCCCAAAATCTTGGTAACCATACGACCGACTGAGGCTTTATCTGCACGCCCCGAGCCGGTAACGGCGGCTTTCACTTCAGAAGGTGTATGAAAGAAGACCGGAATGCCGCGTACTGCTGCGGCAGAAATAACCGCCCCAGAGGCATGGGCCGTACCAATCACCGTATTGACCTGCTCCTGCGCAAAAATGCGTTCAATAGCAAGAGCATCAGGTTGATAGGTATCAAGCCAGGTTTGCGTCACGGTAAAAATCCGCAGAATGCGCTCGTCAAGAGGCTCAGCGGCGGCGGTTCCCGCGATCCCCACGTTGATGAAGCTGGCTTTGCGGTTGGCGGTCATGTCAATCATGCTAAGCCCGCAGCGGGTAAGCCCCGGATCTACACCCATAATGCGGGTGGCGCCAGCAGAGCGCGGCTCATTACGAAGAGGATGGTTTTCTTGCGTAGATGCGTTCATTGTCCTCTTTCGTTGTTGCGCTGGTGGGGCTGTATATAGTTCATGCCCGAGTGGCTGCGATGCCGGTGTTTGGTACCGTGTCGTAACCGTGCTCGGGCATGAGATTAAAAGGCTTTTACTCTGCCTCTAGCTGTTCCATGACGTCAGCAGAGACGTTGGCGTTGGAGTATACGTTCTGCACGTCGTCGAGTTCTTCGATGGCGTCTGCAAGTTTGAGGAATTTCTTGGCGCCTTCGAGGTCGAGGTCTACCTGCATGGTAGGGCGGAATACGGGGTCGTCGTTGTTGTAATCAAGTTCCGCTTCATCCAGCGCTTTGCGGATTTCGGGCAGATCAGTGGGGGCGGATACAACCGTGAAGACATCGCCTTCATCGAGTACTTCTTCGGCGCCTGCGTCAAGCACAGCCATAAGAACATCATCTTCGGTCAGACCGTCGGTCTTGGTAACTTCGGCAACACCCTTGCGTTCAAAGAGGAAGGCGACCGAACCCTGATCTGCCATGGTGCCGCCGTTACGGGTGACTGCCAGGCGAACATCTGACGCCGCGCGGTTACGGTTATCGGTCAGGCACTCGATGTAGAGCGCGGTGCCCTGAGGTCCGCGAGCTTCGTACAGGATCTCGGTGTAATCGATGGTTTCACCGGTGAGCCCAGCGCCACGCTTAATAGCGCGGTCAATATTGTCGTTGGGTACAGAGTTTTTCTTTGCTTTGGAGACGGCTAGGTCGAGTGCGGGGTTACCAGAAATATCCGCGCCGCCCATACGAGCCGCAACTTCAATAGCTTTAATGAATTTTGCGAAAGCCTTTGCGCGCTTAGCGTCAATTGCGGCTTTCTTATGCTTTGTAGTGGCCCATTTAGAGTGACCCGACATTCGTATCTCCCTTGTCTCTTCTTCGCCCGTGGCGGCGTACTTGCCCTGTTGCCACGTCACAATACTTTTACACTATACCGGTTTCGCGCGGTTCTCGGATAGTTTCATACCTGCGTTTCGCGGGGTGCATACCGTCAAAGTTTTTGGTGTGCACCCCGCGACTTGTTTTGGGGCATGGCGGGTAACTGCCCTAGCGGGGGCGTTTCATAGCGGATGCGCGCGCTTTTTCGACCATCGAGTCATCAATTTTTTCAGGGGTGAACTCCCCATATTTGCGTTGTGCTGCCGCCTCAATCAGATAGTCCGAAATCTTCGGGTTCTTCGGCAGAAGCGAACCGTGCAGATAAGTACCCACCACGTTGTGCACGCGAGCGCCTTCATGATGATCTGTCGAGTTGTTCCCTACGCCTTTGGTCACGGTTGCCAGGGGCTCGCATCCTGCGCCGAGGTAGGTTAGTCCCGAGTGGTTTTCAAATCCCACGATGGTGCCGAATTCTTGTGAATCTTCAACGATGTTGCCGATCAGACGTTCGTTGCCGCCGACCGTGTAGGCATCAAAGATGTTGATACCTTTGAGAGTTTCGCCTTCGTGGGTGCGGAATTCTTTGCCGAAGAGCTGGTAGAGCCCGCAGATCACGAGCATGGGCATACCGTCTTCTGCATTCTTTTTGAGCTTGGATCCTATGGCGTGCAGGTCTTCTTGAATTACGGTTTGTCCGGAGTCTTGGCCGCCGCCTCCGATAATAATATCGACGTCGTCGGGGAAGGTATCTCCGGGGTTATAGTCGAGAATTTCAACGTCGAACCCGTGGGCGTGTGCTCGGCGTGCCAGCGCTAGGGTGTTTCCCCAGTCCCCGTAGATGTTCATGTCTTTGGGGTATAGCTGAAGGATGCGCAGGGTTTTGCCGTTATTGGGGCTTGAAACCGGTTCTCCTGCAATGGTGTGGGTCATTACGAAACCCTTTCGACGTCGGTGAATTTGGTGAGCTCTTCGCGTAGGGCGAGCATTGCGGTGTAGGTGCAGAAGATTCGCATGGGTGCGTCGCCGCTGGTGGTGATGAATTTCCTGAGGGCTTCGCTGAGGTTTTCGTTGACGTCATCCACTCGTACACCGTCGTGTTCGAGGCGCAGCGCCATATCCCAGGCGCGTACCCCTGAGACCATGTCTACACCGGTGTCACTCAGCGAGTCGAAGTCTACGTCCCATAGCCATGAGACATCACGGCCGTCTGCATATTGGTCGTTGATGGTGATCATGGTGGCGTAGTCGTCTGCGCTGGCGCTGGCGAGTGAGAGGCGGAATCCGCTGGGGTTCTTAACAAGCAGAAGCTGCAGCGGGCGGCCATTGATGTTGAGGGTTTCGCCGCGACCGAATGCCGGGGTGATTTTAGCGAGTTCGTCGATGAGGGCTTGTTTGTTGAGTTTTTCGCCCAGAACCGCACGGGTGAGGGCAATGGCGCCGGCGGCATTGTAGATATTGTAAATGCCGTAGAGGTTGATGTTTCCTTCGCAGGTTTCACCGGCGAGATCGAAGGTTGCGCTGGTACCTGAGAACGCGGTGAGGGTAACGTCTGCGGAGGGCAGTTCGCCGCGGTTGTTATTGATTCCGGCGCGCATTTCGTCGTCCGAAGGGAAGAAGGAACGCAGCGTTTCGTTGAGCCCAAAGTAGCTGATGTTTGTTCCGGTTTTTACGGATTTCGCAAGCGAGAGGATGCGCGGGTCCTCCCGGTTGAGCACCACAGTATCAGTGGTGGCTTCAGCTACAGTGGAGAGCATGCGGCGGGTTGTGTCAATTTCGCCGAATCGGTCGAGCTGGTCTCGCAGCACGTTCAGCAACAATGCGTAGTTTGGTTTGACGGCTTTGACGAAGTGCACGGCGTGGGCTTCGTCAAGTTCTAGTACGGCAATATCTGCGTCGAGTTTGCCGCTAAGATCCATGGCTCCGAGCAGTGCCGCAGCCACACCGCGCACAAAGTTTGATCCAGTGCGGTTGGTGAATACTTTGAGTCCCTGTGCTTCGAGGAGCTGCACAGCCATTTTGGTGGTGGTTGTTTTACCGTTGGTTCCCGAAACAACGACGACGCCATAGGGCAATTTGGCGAGTTCTTCGGCAACAAATCGTGGGTGTAGTTTTTCCATCACGAGACCGGGGAATGCTGATCCGCCGCCGCGCAGCGTGCTGGCGTAGCGAATGCCCTGTCCGAGAAGACGAATTAGGGGTTTTGACATGTTCACCATTCTATACCGTTTGTGGTGTACTCCTGTGCGAGGGTTCTCCGCAACGCAGCACCGGCTATGCATCGGGCTGGATACCGCTTTCCTACTATAAGGGCTAAGTACGCGACGATATGCCCCTGTACGAGATCCCCCAGAAAGTTTTGAACACGACAACCTAGAAAAGCGAGGTCTGTACCGTGACGGCGCTGAGGATATCTGCCGGTTCCACCACATAATTAGCGAGTTCTGCGGTGTTGATCAGCACAGCGGCATCCGGGTCTCCAACGTGAGCGGTCATGAATTTTCCTGCGGCTCCGGTGCAGAAGAAACCTGCTTCGCGGGTTTTGAGGATGCTGGGGAATGCGTCAAGTGGTTCCGGGTTTTGCGCACGCAACGCAGCGTAAGGGCGGCTCATTGCCACGGAGGGAACCCAGGATTCATCTAGGGCGGTAAGCTGAGCTAATAACCCAGATTCGGTAAGTGCTTCATGTGCACGCTCCACTGTGTTTTGATGCGCTGCCCGCAGTTGAGCCCCGGGTAGCGGTTCAGTCCAGGCTCGGTATTTACTCGCTACCTGTTTGACCTGCGGAATATTGGCGATGCGAGTTACCGCATCCTCAGCTTCACGAATTAGCAACCCATCGGGCGCTTGGGCTATATAGGTTGCGGTGGCGACGGCCTGCTCATCCAGACGACGCGGTGTTGAGTGTTGCGAGCTGGTACCAACTTTAGAGCTTCCGTCAGGAAAAGTGGCGATATAAAGCCTGTGGGGTTGCTGCGCGTAGGCGCGCATTCCGGGGGTCAGCGTTCCCGCGTAAAGATGCGCGGTATGCAGAGCCGTGAACTCGTCATGCGCGGCGCAATATTCGCATTGTTTCCCGCTCTCTAGGCGGTTTCCCTGTGGGCACGCTACACGCTGTATCTGCCCGGTTTCTGTATTGCCGCGTGTGTATCCGGCGCAGAACTTTTGGAGGTTCCCAGCACCGTCTAGCGAGAGCCGGAGTCCAAGAAACGCGCCCGGAGTCACGGGAACGCTCAGAACATCACCGCTGGGGTTTATGCTTGTACCGCCTGAGGCATCCGCCAACACCATGGGTTCAAGGCGCAGAAAAGGCTGCCTTTCACACCACTGCACATCACGCCAGATAAGGGCATGTGCGTGTTCGGCTGCTGTGGAAACATCAAAAATTGAGTCCAGCAGGTTGGGGTACCTCATACGTTCAGTGTAACCCTGCCTTTCACACGCGAATAGAGCTGCCGTTTTTCTCTGAGGCTAGTACTCCTCATTCTTGAAGAATTCGTCGCTGCTGAGCGAGACGGAAAGCTTCTTCAAAACTTCGAGTTCTTTAATTTTCCAGCCTTCGCCCTTCACATAGACGAACGTGGCTTTCATTTCTCGGTTCATACCGCGGTTGCGGTAGATTTTGTTGTTTTGCAGGCTTTCTTCGTTATACCAGGCGTAGCGGTTGCGTTTGTAGGAATAGGTCACCACCCATTCAGCAGAGTCCCCAGAACCGACTTTTTCCGAGCTTAGAATCTCTACCTTATAGAGTGGATTCACAGGCCAATATCCCGCCGAGGTCATATCGTCAAACTTCATGGACTCTTCGGGCGTATCCCCGCGGTCTTCGGGGGTGCGGGTGTCAAACGTTGAAGGACGCTCGGTAAATTTATAGTCTTTGGTGAAGAATTGCAGCGACTCTTCATCAGTCATTTCGTGATTCGTAAGAATCTCATATTCATGGAATTTCGCAAGACGTTTAAGCAACGTTTCTGGTCCTTCAATCCCCTGCTCTTTGACTTTAGGGTCGAATTCAGGCTCGTGAACGTTATACGCGGGGTGCTCTTCGGTAGCCGCAACGAATTCTCCGTTGTCATAACGGTTCTGTTCACTGGGTGTCAGGGGCGCTTGTGCGCCGCTGGGCAAGAGTGCAGGCCCGCTGGGTTTGATCTTAGCGGGGGAAGGTTCTGCTGTTGGCGTCGGGTTGCCGCTGGCGTCGTCATAGGAGTTTCGGTTGTCCTCAGAGGCCGTGGAATTTCCGCCGCTGTGGCTCATAGGGGAAGATGCCACGCATCCAGGCGTAGCTAGAATGCAGCCCGTGAGAGCGAGAGATAAAAGGGTACGCTTGTACCCAGCGGCGGATGTTGTCATCAACAAACCAGCTTTCGAGAGTGGTTGGTATGCGGTTAATGTTGAAGCCGGAAGAGCGCTTCAAGCGGTGATGTTGCTATCTCTATCCTGCCACATGCACACGCTAAAAGCATTAATGTACCAGATCATGGTTTAGTGTGGAGGATTTCAAGAGCAATTTTGCGATTAAAGATCAGGTCACGAGCGTATTTTTACGTCGCATTAAGACTTCGGAACACTCATGAAGTATACCTGCATACGCGGTTTAACGTGAATGTTTCATGACTCCTCAAAGTAACATAACTGTCGGAAACGGTCAGGCGGGGCTATGAGGGCATGCGAGCGAACCCGTCGGCGATAATCTGGCGCATGTCATCAAGGGTTCGAGACATAGTTTTCGTATGGGCAATAATGGGTAGAAAATTGGTGTCACCACTCCAGCGAGGAAGAATATGCTGATGCAGGTGATCGGCTATACCCGCTCCCCCAACTTTGCCCTGATTCATGCCGATATTGAACCCGTCATTATGGGAAACTTCGCGCAAAACACGCATTGCACGCTGAGTCAGGCGTGCCATTTCGAGAGTTTCTTCCTCACTCGCCTGATCGTACAGAGGAATATGGCGGTACGGGCAGATGAGCAAATGCCCCGGATTATAGGGGTACAGGTTGAGCAGAGCGAAGGCGTGCTCTCCACGATAAACAATGAGTGATTCTTCATCACTGCGCGAAGGGGCTGTGCAGAATGGGCAGGTTTTCTCAGTATGGTCCTGCTGCCCGCCGCTCACATAAGCGGTACGATGCGGTGTCCAGAGCCGCTGGAACGCATCGGGCACGCCGGGCAGCTCGAAGTCATCGGTGACGTTCGTGTTCTGGGCATTCTGGTTTTCGCTCATACCCCTATTAAACCGTATATTTAACTCCGCGAGCGGCTCACGTGCGCTCTAATCTGAATCACGCCCCAGGCGCACCGCGATCTTCTGACGAATCACCGTGAGCGTCTGCTTAGTCTCTTCCAGCAGTTCCATTGGTTGTTCGGGCTCGTGATCGTCTTCTTCGTTATCAGTGGCAAGATTGCGGTGAGAGGCGAGAAATTCCTGGGTGAGCTCTTCGGGTGGATGATGTACCGTGCCGTCTCCCATACGGATAGCGAGCATCGCCTTAAGCTCGGCGATTTCGGCGTGAAGTGCCTCAATATCGGCTTTCGTTGCGGCGTGATCTTCTTCAGTGACTCCGCTAATTTTTTCGATCACCCAGGTAGCAAGCGCACCAGTAATCACGCCGAACAGACCAACCCCGTATATCATGACAACCACGGCAATAACCCTACCGGGTACGGTCACGGGGTATACGTCGCCATAGCCCACGGTCGCCAGTGTTGCGAGAGTCCACCAGTACGCCGTCCAGATATCTTTGATGAGGGCACCTGGGGCACCTTGCTCAATGGAGAAGATAGCGAGGGCCGCCATGATCACGAAGATCAGTGTGTACCCGAAGAGTTTAACGGCCAGTTCTGAGAGCAGTTTGTACTGGCGGTTGGCGGTCATGTGGAGCATCGCCAAGAAACTCACAATACGCCAGGCTGGCAGAAGCACAATGGCAAGGTTCATCAGGTTATGCGTGAAGAAGTAGATACGCCGGGGCGCCAGGTAGAGACGCACACAATAATCGACCGCAAAAAGCGCCCACAGTATCATTTGAAAAATATTGAGGATGCCGTCAAGCGGTGCGCTAATGCGCGTGCTCACAATGGGCGCGGCGTAAGCAACAAGGTACAGGAGCGAGGCAATAAAAAGCGGTTTATCGGTGCTGCGCTCCCATTCGTTGAGCCCTTCTTCGCCGCGGGTAATCTTAGGGCGGCGCTTATTGTGTGGCTGGTCAGCTGCGGTATCGGTGAAAACGGTGTTTTCAGGCTCGGGTACGGTACGGGTGTGTGGTGTTTCTGTACCGTTTGCCTCTGCCATACTGCCCAGTCCTTACATGCTCTTCGTTGAAGCAGGTCTGCCGTGAATTGTCGGTTCACGTGCAAACCTTTCTACAGCCATCATATCGGTTTTCTGCAGGTATCTGTGGATGCTCCTTACCTCACGTGGGGACACTCGCCGCTCGGGAACGTTGGTTTGTTTCGGGTGTTTGGCCCAGACCAATACGTTATAGAGAATGGCCGCATCTGAGAGACTAGAATCATGAGTTCTTCAATCTCTCAGGCAGTCCGTGAGCTTGCCGAACCAAAGCTGGCGGAGTTCACGGCGAAGCTGATTCCTACGGTTGATCCCGAGCGGATTTTAGGCGTGCGTATGCCCGCACTGCGCAAGCTCGCTAAGAAGCTGCTGCGTGAACATCCGCAGGAAGTCACGGAGTTTAAGGCGGCGGTTCCGCATGATTTTCAGGAAGAAGACCTGCTGCATGTGCTGCTTCTCAACGAGGAACGTGACTTTGCCACCTGGCATGCGGAAATTACTAATTTCTTGCCATATATGACGAACTGGACTCTTACGGATGCCGTCTCCCCGACCTGCGTGAAGGGCCGCAATGCAGCCAACCTGCCGAAGCTGGAGCGGGCCTGCCTCAACTGGGTGGTTGATGATCGCGTGTATGTGCAACGTCTAGGCGTGGTGGTGCTCATGTCTCTGCTGGGCACCGAGTATTTCTCACCGGAGCATCTGCGTAAGGAGTACGAGTACAACGGCATCGACACCTGCGCCGTGGACGGCATGTGCCAGACCCGCTGCCCCGTGAACATTAACACTGGTGATCTGATTCGCCGCCTGCGTTCTGAGAACCAGGACAAGCTGGCTGCTACCGGCTGGAAGGTTGCCGCGCAGCAGTGGGGCGTCATGGATAAGGTTGCCGGCAAGGCCCTGACCGTGGCTCAGAAGCTGCCGTTCCCCGTGGTGCACGGCACCACCAACATTGCCCGCAAGGTCATGGGCGACGACACGGTCCCCTCCTACAAGAAGGGCCTGCCGGTCGGTGGCCCGGCACGTAAGCCGCACAAGGACGCAACCGCTGAGATTGTGTTCTTCCCCGCCTGCGTGAACTCCATGTTCGGCGGCGTGGACGGCGACGGCAAGCATGACCCGGTCAACGCAACCCAGGCGTTCATCCGCCTGTGTGAGCGTGCGGGCGTGAAGTACCGCATCCCGGACAATATTGGTGAGATGTGCTGCTCCACCCCGTGGAAGTCGAAGGGCTTCACCGACGGCTACTCGATCATGAGCGACCGTGTGCTGAAGTCCCTGTGGGAGGCTACTGACGATGGCCGCCTGCCGGTCGTGTGTGACGCTTCGTCCTGCACTGAGGGTCTTGAGGTGATGCGCAAGAAGGTTATTGAGGCGCTTGAGCACAAGATTGTGAACGGCCTGAAGCCGGGCGAGCCGGATTTCTCGCGTCTGCGCATGTACGACGCGGTGCAGTTCGCCGCCGACAACATGCTGGATAAGCTGACCGTGTCTGCTCCCCTGCCGTCGATTGCTCTGCACCCGACCTGCTCCATGACTCACCTGGGTACTCAGCCTGCGTTTGAGAAGATTGCGAACGCGATGAGTGCCGACGTGTACGTGCCGAAGAACTGGGGTTGCTGCGGTTATGCGGGTGACCGCGGTATGCTGCACCCGGAGCTGACGGCGAGCGCTACGGAGGCGGAGGCTGCGGAGCTGAGCGAGCAGAAGCAGTTCGCCGCATACATTTCGGCGAACTGCACCTGTGAGCAGGGTATGACCGAAGCAACCGGCCACACCTTCCAGAACGTGCTGCAGCTGCTGGAACGCACCACCCGCTAAAAGGCTGAGCGCATAGCAACGGTATAAAGAAGGGACCCGGCGGGCTATCTGATGGATAGCCTGCCGGGTCCTTTATTAATAGACAGACATATACCTATATAATTTAGTCTTCTAGCTTTCTTATATATCGCAAAAGTGAATTACGAAAATTAGACAACCATTCTTTTGCAAAAGATCTTTCAACAGGACTACCTTTTAACAAATCTTTAACACGCTTATTGAGTTTATTAATATCAAGCGCTTGGAATCCTTCCTTTCCCACTCTTTCATCATTGACATGCAAAGAAGCTTTAAAAATTCTAGGGGCTTTATTCTCAACATAGTCCCTGAATAGGAAATGCCTCAAAATAAATGAATCTATCCTATTAGACTCAACCCCATTTTGAGAGTAAAAATTTATTAAATCCTCAAATGGGGACACGTAAAATTGCTGAGCAGAGTGGATGGCCACAACATTGGGTACATGAAAATCATTACATGATTTGGGGAGATATTCATATTCAACATTTTTCGAATTCCACTCCGATTCTTGAATATCTTCAGGAACGACATGAATGAGAACCGTCGAAGACAGTGGAATATAGTACGATATTCCATATTTCAGATCTGGGCTATGAATATACATGCGATATATATCATTCAGACTATCAATAGATGGGTGAAGTTCAAAATCTGTAATAGGCAAAAAATGAGGAGATATTCCCATATCAGACAGGACAAATCTCCTGCTATCATCTATTATAATTTTAAATTTATACCTTTTAAGGTAGTTACTTTCATACATTTTATATAAGTACTCTCTATTATATTGAATGGAGTTTTTGATTATATTCTCTTTATCTCTTTGCCTTAAGCCTTCGTACATTTCAAGGGTATTCGCATACAGGGAATCCTTAATAAACTCTCCCGCAAACGGCGACCGCACAAACATTTGGGCAATATATGAAACGAGAATACCAAATCTTCCCTCATCCAGCTCTTCATGCATTTCAAGCGAATTAATGACACCGCCTATGGATCCCTCAGTCTTATGAAAAATATTCTTATCTAAGTCAATGAGATCTATCTTATACACCTTATAATATCCATTATCCATAGTTTTTTGATCTTTATAATATTTAGAAATTTCATCAAATTCTCTGGGCGTAAAATTAGTATCATGCTCTCCCACAGAGTATCCGATATCCTCTGCTACTACACATTCTGTCTTACCCTCATGAATATCCCTCTTAAGGACCTCTTGTCTCCTCCAATTAATTTTATTATCTTTGCATTCTCCTTCAGGAAGGTACCCAAACCTACCGATTATACTCGCAGGAACTATATGATCTTTCCTAAGCAAAACTTACTCCTTCAAAATACTCAACAATAAAATTACCTAGCAATATTAACAATAAAGCTGTGACAAATAGCAAGATTCAACTGATAGATTCCTTACCTTCACCTCCCCTACTCAGCGTAATTAAGTAACCCTAATCCTAAAATTTTTTCCAACCCTTAATTGCACATGGTATTAAAAGTGGAATCATAACAAAAAACGCAATAAGCACGCTCCATACCATGGCCATCAATTTCTCAACACCTGATTTATCGTTACTTAGCAATAAGGGCATAACTGTGGGAATAATCATAATAAATGCAATATATAGCGCATACCTTGCGAGCTTTTCTTGACTCTTTGCAAGTTTTTCTTGGCTAATAGAAAGATCTTCCTGCCGTTGCGTAGAATTAATCCCCTCAATTTTTTCAACAGAATCCTTTAAGACATTCAAATTCTGCTCAAAATGAAGAGCCGACTCCACCTTTTCCATAGCAATAACATGCTTCCCACCTCTCGGATTCGTGCGACCCATATCATACATAATATACATTCTATTGATAGCATTATTAATATTCTTAATTTCTTTTTCATCCTCCGCAGAAACGAACTTCTGAATCTGACCTGTGTAATAATTTACAAGAATATTTTTCAAAATCGATAGCATGATTGCATCCAAATGGAATAACTCAGCATACCCCTGGAAACAAATCGGCGAGTTGCTACCCTTTGTCTCTGAATCCGGAAAATAATAGACCATACCATTTGAACGAGCATAAAAACACCATTTATACTTACGATCTCCTTCAATTCTTAGCCATTTAGGATCCTCTTTATCCCACTTTTCCCTGGCTGCATCAGATGGTTCTCTACGATCCGCAATTTCATGCAATTCCTCGATGAACTTCAACCTATCTGAATCTTTATCTTCCTTCTTGAGGCCCCTGAAATTTTCTAAAATCTTTGAATCACTGAACTTAAGCGAATTAACTATATTCACTACATACATAAATGGTTTAATATTCTTTTTCCACATGGATTTCTGTAGCTTATCGCCTTCGAATCCATCCCTATCTCTTTTCGCTCCCTCATCATCAATTTTAAATCCAGGGATCAATTGATTTTCAGCAAGATATTGGTACACTTTTTTAATATCAATTTTAAATTCTTTACCTGTTTCTTCTTTGGGCACCTCAACCTCAAGCACTGCCAGCCCTGGAATTTCATCTGATGAACAGATATTTTTTTCAGCTAGAAGTATTTGAATGCGGGTAACAGGATACTTATACACTTCATTCGTTTCCTTCACTTCAAGGCAGTTTTTTAGGTTCTCCGTGTAGTATCTATGATCATTTGTGTAGAGCAAATTCCAAATAGTCTCCGGAAAATTATCCCATCGACTATCAGCATCGGAGATACGTTCTATAATTTGGTTTTTTTCTTTTCTCCAATATTTCACGTCAGGTACACCTGCAATCCATCCTACACCTTGATTTCCACCATTATTTTTGAATTCTTCTAAACTTTTTTTATCGGTAAAAATTGAAGCCAAAATATATGTCTTCATTGTCTCGCTCCTTAAATTATTCTTAGGCGTACAAATTTTTTGAATCAAATTCTCTAAATTTTACATACGTGACTATGCATCTTCTCCTTGATTTTGCAGATAGAATACCTGGCGATTAAACACACACGAGGTGCCTAGACCGCACCCAGACGCCCTTATCCGAATCGTACAATTACCGGCACCTCCGAATAGCAACGAACGTAAGTACCATCATTCACATTAGCACGAAGACACCCGCCCGGACTAGGAAAAACTCCACCACAACACAACTTTCTGTACCCAACCACGCTCCCCCACCCGCGCCTCCTCAAAGCGCATAGAAACCACCCCCTCCGCAGCTTGTCACCGCAAAGGGGGTGGTTTCTATATATGAGTTAGACCAGCAAGCCTAGTATTACTCAGCAGCTTCGGTGCTGGGCTTGGGGTCTTCGTTCACGCGGTTGCGGATATGCTCCACAATACGTGCCACAGCCTCATCCACGGGCACACCGTTTTCCTGTTTGTTGCCGCGGAAGCGGAATGAAACTGCGCCAGCCTCCGCGTCCTCGCCGCCAGCGATCAGGATGAACGGCACTTTCTCGGTAGAGGCGGTACGAATCTTCTTCGTAAACCGGTCCGAGCCGTAATCGACCTCAACGCGCACACCCTGCTCACGCAGCTTATCCGCAATCTCGGTCATATAGTCGTTGAAAGCCTCCGCCACAGGCACACAAATCACCTGCACCGGTGAGAGCCACGCCGGGAACGCGCCCGCATAGTGCTCAGTCAGCACCCCAAGGAAGCGCTCAATCGAACCGAACTTGGCCGAGTGAATCATCACCGGCTCCTGAATCGAACCGTCCGCAGCCTGGTACTCCAAACCAAACCGGCTGGGCTGGTTGAAGTCATACTGCACGGTAGACATCTGCCAGGTGCGGCCAATCGCGTCCTTCGCCTGCACCGAAATCTTCGGACCATAGAATGCAGCCCCACCCGGGTCAGGCACCAGTTCAAGGCCGGTCTCTTTCGCCACCTGCTCCAGCACGGCGGTAGCCTGCTCCCACTGCTCATCGGTGCCGATAAACTTATCCTTCTTATCGCCCTCAGTATCGCGGGTTGAAAGTTCCAGGTAGAAGTCCGTCATGCCAAAATCTTCCAGCAGGCTCAGCATGAAATTCAGCAGGTGCCGCACCTCATCGGGTGCCTGCTCCTTCGTCACATACGAATGCGAATCGTCCTGCGTAATCATGCGCACGCGGGTCAAGCCCTGCAGCACACCCGACTTCTCGTCACGGTACACGGTGCCGAACTCGAAGAAACGCAGCGGTAACTCACGGTACGAACGCCCACGCGAACGGTAAATCTCGTTATGCATGGGGCAGTTCATGGCCTTCAAACGGTAGTTGCCGTTGTCGAGCTCCATCGCCGGGAACATGCCGTCAGCATAATACGGCAGATGCCCAGACGTGTAGAACAGGTCTTCCTTCGAGATATGCGGGGTGCTCACGTACTGGAAACCCTCAGCAATATGGCGGGCGCGCACATAATCTTCCATCTCGCGCTTAATCACACCGCCCTTAGGGTGAATCACCGGCAGGCCGGGGCCAATATTCTTCGGGAACGAGAACAGGTCAAGCTCCTTGCCCAGACGACGGTGGTCGCGGCGCTCAGCCTCAGCAATACGGTGTTTATACTCCACCAGCTCGTCCTTCGTGGGCCAAGCGGTACCGTAAATACGCTGAAGCATGGGGTTCTTCTCAGAACCGCGCCAATACGCGCCACCGGCACGCATGAGCGCGTAACCGTTAGCAATCAGCTTAGTATTCGGCAGGTGCGGGCCGCGGCACAGGTCATTCCACAGCACCTCACCGGTTTTCGGGTGCACATTGTCATAAACCGTAATCTCGCCCGCGCCCACCTCAACCGAGGCACCCTCTGCGGCATCAGCACCAGAACCGGGACCTTGGCTAAGCGAAAGCAATTCGAGCTTATACGGCTCGTTCTTCATCTCTTCAACCGCTTCATCGTGGGTCACCACGCGGCGGCGGAACAGCTGGCCCGACTTGATGATCTTAATCATCGACTTCTCGATCTTCTTCAGATCCTCGGGGGTGAAGGGCTCAGCCACATCAAAATCAAAATAGAAGCCGTCAGTAATATAGGGGCCGATGCCCAGCTTGGCGTCTTTGCGGTATTCCTGCACCGCCTGCGCCATCACGTGCGCCGCAGAATGGCGCAGCACATTCAAGCCATCAGGTTCGTCAATGAAAACGGGCTCAACGGTATCGCCCTCAGACAGCTTGTGAGAAAGGTCAACCAGCGTGCCATTCACGCGGGCAACCACAATCTTCGCGTTATCCGCAAAGAGTTCAGCAGCGGTGGCGGCAGTAACCTCGCGCTCCTCACCGGATACGCTGATCTTAATAGGTGCTGACAGTTCAGCGGCAGACATGTGTCTCCTTTAGGTTAGGCACGGGGCCTACTCCCCAGCGTACGGGGCCAGGATAGGCGAAGCCGCGCAGACTAATCCGCACTGTACAGGTGCACGGACATCACCATTCTACGGCGTTCACAGCAAATTTTCAGGTAACGGCTCAGGGTGGACACAAAATCAACGGTAGTTTCCCGCCATAATCCCTTAGTAAAACGGGTATTCCGGCGTGTAAGCCTAGCCAAAGCTAAGCAGACATAACGTGTGCAAAAGCACATACTGGAAGGATAGGAAGAGAACTATACCTACACCGGTAAGGAGATTAAGACCCATGACAGTTGTATCCAATACATCCGAAGCTCTGAACTCCCCCTACTCCAAAGCCCTTGAGCATATGCTCGCCGAAACCCGCGCGCACGCCCTCGATTCCAGTGTTAAAGAAATCGACAGGCTCGCTATCGCGCACGATGCCTCGCACTACCTGCTGGTGCCCGCCGGAATCGTGCGCCCCGATTCTGCGGAGGCGGTAGCCGATATTTTCCGTGCCGCCAGCGCCTTCAACCTGCCGCTCACCTTCAGGTCGGGCGGCACCTCTCTATCAGGGCAGGCAAGCGGCGACGGAGTAATGGTTGATACCCGCCGTAACTTCAAGAAAATTGAGGTGCTTGACGGCGGCAAAAGGGTGCGTGTTCAGCCCGGCGCCACGGTGATGGCGGTCAATAATATGCTCGCGCCCTACGGGTACAAACTCGGGCCTGACCCGGCCTCATGGTCAGCATGCACTATCGGCGGGGTGGTCGCCAATAACTCCTCGGGTATGTCTTCCGGTACCGAATTCAACACGTACAACACGCTGGAATCTATGGTGTTCGTGCTCCCCAGTGGAACCGTTATTGATACTTCTGCGCCCGATGCGGATGCACGCCTGCGCGCCCTCGAACCCGAGATTCACGAGGGTCTGCTGCGCCTGCACAAGCGCGTGGTCGAAAACCCGGAATCGGTTGCGCGCATTCGCCAGCAATACTCCATGAAGAACACTATGGGCTACGGCGTGAACTCTCTGCTGGATTACAGCACACCGATTGATATTCTGCAGCATCTTCTGATCGGTTCCGAAGGAACACTCGGGTTCGTGGCGTCTGCAACCTACCGCACCTTGCCCATTCATAAATTCGTTTCAACCGGTCTGCTCGTATTCGATAACCTCTTGGATGCAACCCGTTCCGTGCCCGAGCTTGTGGCTAACCGTCTGGCGACGGTTGAGCTCATGGACGCCACCAGTATTCGCGTGGCGCAGCGTACCGGGCAGGCGGCGGAGGCCCTTGCTGCTATTGATGTGCGCGAGCATGCGGCCCTTCTCGTGGAATTTCAGGGAAACTCTGAGCAGGAGCTCACCGATCTTGCCGCATCTGCCGCACCTATGTTTGATGCTCTCCCGGTGGTGTCGCCGGTCGAAATGACCAGCAAACTTTCTGAGCGTAATGCGCTCTGGGCTGCGCGGCGCGGACTGTACACCACGGTTGCGGGCAACCGCCCCACCGGCACGAATGCGCTGCTTGAGGACGTGGTGGTCCCGGTGGACGTGCTCGGTACCACCTGCCGCGATCTGACCGCGCTCTTTGACGCCCACGGCTACCAGGACTCGGTCATTTTCGGGCACGCAAAAGACGGCAATATTCACTTCATGCTCAACGAGCAGTTCCGCGATGCCAAACAGCTTGTGCGGTACCGCGAATTCACCGAAGAAATGGTGCAGCTCATTCTGGAGGCCGACGGCTCACTCAAGGCAGAGCACGGAACCGGGCGTATTATGGCCCCGTTCGTGCGCCGCCAATTCGGCGACGAACTCTTCGAAGTCATGCGCGAAATTAAACGCCTGATCGACCCGAAGGGTTTCCTGAACCCGGGTGTGGTTCTCGCCGAAGAAGACACCGATTACGCCACCGACCTGAAAGTCGCCGAAACCGTCGAGGAAGAAGTCGACCGGTGCGTGGAATGCGGGTACTGCGAACCGGTGTGCCCCTCCAAGGATTTAACGTTGACCCCGCGCCAGCGCATTGTGCTGCGCCGCGAAATCGCTGCGGCAGAAGCTAATGGTGACACTAAACTTGCCGAGCGTCTGCGCCAAGAATACGAATACTACGGTGTGGATACCTGCGCGGTAGACGGCATGTGCGTAACGCGCTGCCCGGTACTGATTAACACGGGTGATTTGGTGCGCCGCCTGCGTGCCGAGAACCAGGATGCTCTCGGTGCCGCCGGGTGGAAATTCGCCTCAAAACACTGGGGCACAATCGATAAAGTGGCGGGTAAAGCGCTCACGGCCGCAAAAATGCTGCCGTTCCCGGTGGTACGCGGAGCCACCGATATTGGCCGTAAACTCTTCGGCGAAGACCTGGTGCCCGCCTATAAGAAGGGGCTTTCTGCCGGCGGCGCGCCGCGCGTTCCTCATGCGGAAGCAAACCCCGATATTGTGTTCTTCCCCGCCTGCGTGAACGCCATGTTCGGCGGTGTTGATGGTGAAGGTAAGCACGACCCGGTGAACGCGACCCAGGCGTTTATTCGCCTCTGCGAGCGGGCGGGTGTGAAATATCGGGTTCCCGAAGGTATCGACCAAATGTGCTGTGGCACGCCGTGGAAGTCCAAGGGGTACACAGACGGCTACTCAATTATGAGTGACCGCGTGCTCAAAGCACTGTGGCAGGCGACCGATGGCGGACGCATCCCGATTGTGTGCGATGCTTCCTCATGCACCGAAGGCCTTGAGGTGATGCGCGCGAAAGTTGCAGCCGCCCTAGAGCATAAAATCACGCAGGGTTTGGGGGCAGGCGAGGCCGATTACGCCCAGTTGAAGCTTATTGACTCGGTGCAGTTCGCCGCCGATACGCTGCTGCCGAAACTCACGGTGTCAGCTCCCCTGCCGTCGCTGGCGCTGCACCCTACCTGCTCAATGACTCATCTGGGTGTGCAGCCAGCATTCGAGAAGATCGCAAACGCCATGAGCGAGCAGGTATACGTTCCCAAGAACTGGGGATGCTGCGGTTACGCTGGTGACCGCGGTATGCTGCACCCTGAGCTCACGCAGAGCGCTACCCGTGCCGAGACCGCTGAGCTAAACGAGCACGAGTTCGCCGCATATGCTTCCTCAAACCGAACCTGTGAGCAGGGTATGACCGAAGCAACCGGACATACCTTCCAGAACGTGTTGCAGCTTCTAGAGCGGGCCACTCGGTAAAGCTTTGCTCCGTTAGAACCGTAGGGCTGTGGGGCGGCATCGTAGGATGCTGTTGCCCACAGCCCTACGTTTATAATACTTCTTATTTCAACAGCTCAGGAGGCCAGTTTATATTCTGCTTCCCCCGGATATACAAAAACGCTATGTCCTGTTCCTAGCGTCAGAGCTAAATCTTCAGGACATAGCGTTTTTAGCGAAATCGCTAATAATCGTGTTGTGCGGTGCGATATAAGAGCAACCCGGAAGTTTTGTTGCCCAAGGTAACCCTTCAGAACTACCTCACTTCTAACATTAGCCTTATCTGTAAGCGAACTTCAAAGATATTCAGAAATTGTAACCAAATCTTTATGTTTAGCGAAAAGTTCAACCTTTTATCAACATTTTGATAGTGTAATACCAATTTTCACGACAGGGAGTATACGAGACTTTCTCCTGTACAATAAAACAGTTTTTATATGTGAGGTATTACTCTTTATATACTGACAATCTGTTTACATGTTGGGCCAGGTCGGGTGCAACCGACCCTCACTATCCCCCACCCCCACATCATCCAAATGCCACCGCTGACCCGTATACACATCCACCTTACGCAACTGCGGATTCGGATTCCCCACATCAGGCTCCTCAGCATGCCCTGGACACCCTTTCGCTCCCGGGTCCTCAGTACAAGTCGTGCCCACCGAATGCACCTCAGACTCCCACACCCGCACCAGCACCGGCTCGCTAATACGGGTGATCTCGGTTCCGAAAAACTGCCACGGCCCACCATCAATACTGTACTGACCCGCATACGTCACCGTGACATAGGCATGAAAATTCCCCACCATCGGATACGCATAACTCGTCGACGTCTCATGCAAGGATTGACCAGAATACTGTGAAGACACCGAGCTACCAGCACTATGTGTTTTTAGATCGTGCCCGTCTCCATACTCATACCGATACGCCACCGGTACCGCCCGAATCCTGGTATGCCCGATAGGTAGGTCTCCTTCAAAAATATTACTGCTGCCTTCTAGGGTGGTGTAGAAATTCGTTTCCTCACCCTTAGTGGTATGTGGTGGATGTGCACTATCCAAGATCAGGTGCGGATGCGCCGGGATCAACTCCAGCAAATGGGTGTGCATCTCGGTGATGATCCGTTCGTACTCGCTTTGGGCTTGCTGTGCTGCTTCCGGATCGTTGAGGGTGCATTTGTTTCCATAGAGCTCATTGATCATATCCGGGATAGCACGCCCGGTCTTTGGGGCTTTTTCAAACGTGCCAGCCTGACCATCACGACTGAGGCAGTACGAGCCGTCATTAGCGACATCAAACCCGAACGACCGCTGGTCACCGTTCTTACCTTGCGCAAACCCAAACTCACCATGATGATGCTCCCGATACCACCGCTGATGTTCTTCTTCTCGCCTGGCCAGTTCTCCTTGGTCCATCTGTATACTCTCGTCACCTTGATGGGAATTATCAACAGGATGAGCATTCTGCCCCTGTTTATTCCACCGATACGTGTAAGTCTCCTCTTGTTCAGAACACCAGTATGTATTTGAATTACCACACACAACATCAGCTACAGCTAATGTGTAGAAATCCAAAGGTGCACAGAGCAGGATGAAGGCTGTTAGGAGCGGAAAAGCTCTAGTTCTCATGATTTCTTGAACCTACTTCTTATCCAACTCGATAGGGAATACGTTATCAATAAGCCAACGATTACCATCATGATGAAGCGAGAGAGTGTACCAATTATCTTCATAGTCTTTATTTGATACTTCCCGGTAATCTTTCCCGTTCGCTTCAACGTATATAACATGAGACCATACTAGAAAGAATTTCCACTCGTATTTGCCGTTGCCCTGGTTGATAGGTTCGCCGTGGAATTCATACTTGTGACTGTCTCCACCCATGATCCATCCCCCTTTCTTATAAAGGCCAGAGTCGAAATCATAGGATTTTTTCTCATTGGTAAAGTCTTTACTAATGAGTTTTTTCGCCTCGCTATAATCTCCAGTTTGCATGCCATAGTTACGCCATTCCGTCCACGCCTGCACCGTCTTACGCATCCCCTCCAAGGAAGCATTCGTATACCCCTCCTCCGCCTTTGGCTTCGGAACATTCTGCGCAGGACCATAAAAATCCGCAGGACGATACTCCCCCTCCGGAGCTTTTGATTTCCCGGAATAATGCGGCGGCACACTCGACGACGGCGAAGGGCTCTCGCTTGAAGAAACAGACGCAGAACTGGAAGCACCAGCACCTTCCGCACTAGAAGAACTCGAACTCTCAGTAGTCGCTCCAGCAGGCTTCGAGTCCTCCCCACAGGCAGATAGCAACACAGCAAACCCAGAAACGCCCAAAACGCTCATAAGGGCACGACGAGACAAACCAGGGATACGAGTATTCATCGATGAACACATCCTCAAAAAAATTGTGGCTGGGTGA
>NZ_KV815315.1:430-80088 GCF_001814205.1 Rothia sp. HMSC036D11 | reverse complement strand
CACATCCTCAAAAAAATTGTGGCTGGGTGAATAAAATATGGAAGCACGATTCGTTCCCACCTCGTAGGTTCATGCATCTCAGATATCCAACGCTGGAATCCCAGATACCCCTACGGTTAGTAATGGCGGGAATTTATCGCTTAGTAGCTACTCTACGATGATTCAAAATATTTAGCGATTCACCCGCGACATATATAACCATTTATTAATAAACAACTCTGTGGATTTTATTCAAAACATTAAAGATATTAGACTTTCGAGTTTACATTTAAAAACTCAACTTCCACGCAAAACCATCCTTAAGAATTGCACCCAAAAGACTATATTTAGATAACGCACACAATGACACACGCCCTATACACTTTGAATACAACAGAGACCCTTATACAGAACCCGCCCGGCGCATCCTCATAGAGTACGCCGGGCGGGTTTATAGTCTAAAAAATTGCTTATGCTGCGTGCTGGCATGTGGGGCATGCGCAGTCATCACATGCGCAGTTGGCGCAAGAATCATTGCAGTGTGCGCATTCGCAAACCGCATGGTTACAGGTCGGGCAGGTGCAGTTATCGCAGGTGCAGTTGACGCACAGGTCAGAGCAGTTACCACATGAGCATGCGTTGCACTCATCGTAGTGTCCTTCGTGCTCGCGGTGTGCGTGCCCGTCATGCAGGTAGTCTACGTGATCTAAGTGAATGACTGCCTGGTGACCACATGCAGGTCCGTGGGTGTGTGCATGGCTTTCGGAATGACGGTGGGGTGCAACGGTGGTCATGATCTCTCCTCAGATAAACCGAGCTAATCGCCGGTGTGTTTCGTATGTTCGTGCACATCCTTCACAATGTGACTGATGTGATGGTCTAACAATTTATAGATAGTGGTTCTGCCGTGCTGCTCCCCTTCAACAACATGCGCCTCTCGAAGGATGCGCAAATGATGCGAGGCGAGCGGCTGCGAAATACCCAAGCAGGTATGCAGTTCGCTCACACTATGTGGACGCTCTACCAAATGGTGTGCAATCGCAAGTCTTAACGGATTAGCGAGTGCTGAGAAAATTGCTACGGATGCACCGAATTCTTGTTCCCAGTCTCGTGGTTCCGTCTGACCTGAACCGTTATCCATAAACATAATTTTATATAAACACCTTTTTATATGTCAATACGCTACAAACTTCTCACCAAATTGTGACATTAACGTACTGACTGGGCGTTTTCCTCCTTTACATGAAATATGGACTGTCCAAAACCTCACAGTCCTCTTAAACTATGCGAGCCCCATCGTTTCCGTTTATTCTCACTCTAGCAGGCACCCTTCTCCATCAAACCTTAGGTTACGTTTCCTAATACCTCCATCGCCCACAAAGGTTTCAGGTCGATAAAAGTACCTGCATCCTCTCCTTTGCATGGGCGAGAATGCAGGCACCTTAAATACAAAGCCAGGAACGAAAGCGCAGACCATACAAGACTGCATTTTTTGCAGCGTTTACCTAGCCATCTGAATAAACCTTGTCTTATCCGCTATAAGGCTGCGAGCACCTGTTACTGATAGCGCCAATTCCTTCAATGCGGGTTACTAGAATCTGCCCAGGCTTAAGCCAGTTCCGTGGGTGCAGTGAAAGCCCTACTCCGGCGGGAGTTCCGGTAGCGATGAGGTCGCCGGGTTCTAGGGTCATGAACTGCGAGATATATGAGATAAGCTGTGCAGAAGTAAAAATCATGTCAGAGGTATTACCGTGCTGACGTATCTCGCCGTCAACTTCGCAGGTAAGATCAAGTCCGCAGGTAGGGTCAAGCTCGTCCGTCGCCACAATATAGGGACCAAACGGTGTCATGCTATCCCAGTTTTTACCCTGGAACCATTCGCTGGTACGTCCCTGCCAGTCGCGCACCGAAACATCGTTGAAAATGGTGTACCCCAGCAGTCCAGCGAGCGCTTCTTCTTCGTCTACCCGGCGCATCTTTTGCCCAATAACAAGGCAAAGTTCGACCTCCCAGTCTATTTTTGTGCTTCCGGTTTCGTTTGCAGAAGGCATTTGAATTTCTTCATTGGGGCCGATGAGCGCATTCGGATATTTCGTGAAGATGGTGGGATATTTTGGGATTTCGAGTCCCATTTCTCCGGCATGATCGCGGTAGTTGAGCCCGGCACAAAGGACTTTTCCAGGGCGGTCCAGCGGTCGTACGAAAGGTAGGGTATTCCAGAGTTCTTCGCCGTGCCCTAGTGTTGTAGAGCCGTTTTCGCGGAGGATGCTCACCGCGTTGGCAGGGTTGCCGAAGTTGGTGCGGTAACGGCTGTAGAACTGGAGTAGGGGTGAGAGTTTTGCGGGGAGTTCATAGATGGTTTCTTCGTGCATGCAGACGGCGCGGCGGCCTTTGTCGTCTTGGATTTGTCCCCAGCGCATATGCTCTCCTTGAGGTGTGAGGGCGGTCATATTACCAGTCTACGGTGAACTTGTCTTTATTGTCTCGCTAGGGGTGCCGTGCAGCTGCATGGATTATGTGGGAACCGCTGGCTGTCTTAGCTAGTCATAAGGCGGGAACGCCGCCTTGGTGCATAACGGCTATTTGAAGCCGTTCTGTGCATAAATCTCTAAAATCGCGTCTTCCAGGTCTTCCATGAGCAGAGCGGGGTTTGCGTCTTCAGCGGCACCTACAGTTGCAGGGTTAAGGGGCATGCCGAGAGCATCGTATACTCGCGAGGTAATCTCGCGTAGAGATGCCGAGTTATATACAACGATTCCGGTGCTGAACCACCAGCCACCCTGAATAACGCGCTGTGCGGTCCCCACAAGTTTGATGCGCTCCCCAGAGTGTTCGCCGCCTAGCCGAGCGTATACGGAGTATTCACCCGGGCAGTATTCTTGGGGGATTTCGCCGACTGCCGCATCCACCCCGACGAGTTGCAGGGCTTGGGCGTACATTTCTCCGAAAAGTTTGTAACGCAGGTTGTTGCCGGTTTTTGCGTCTTCGGCGGGCTGAAAATGATCGATGACGAGGCAGCCGGTGTGGTAGGCGGCCGCGTGACCGCCTACTTTACGCACGAGTATGTCGTACCCAAGATCACGGCACGCCTGCGCGGCAGCGGTAAATCCTGGATTGAGCTCATCGCGACGGCCGAAGGCGACGGTAGGGTTCGGTTGGTAGATGCGCAGGGTTGCGGGGCGTTTTCCCGCAGCGACCTCGCGCAGCATTGCCACGGTATCGTCGTGGTGCATCAGAAGTTCACCGGATTTTGGGCCTTGTTCACGAAGGATTTCCACGGATTTTATTCTACCGGGTTGGCCCATCATTCCCGACTGTTCAGCGAAAGTAAGGGAAACCAAAGCAGCCCTGTGTTTTTGCGGGCAAACCCTTTTCTGAAAGGTGAGTCTAGACGTAAACTTAAAACGTCTGAACGGTATTCCCACATAAGCCATCAGATACCAACACATTCACAGCATAAGAACGCTGACGAAACCGTATGCACACTGTACGTGTGCGCCTATCAAGTTTCGTTTCAAAGGAGTACGGACATGAGCCAATCGTCCTCGACATCCGAGTCCGATGCCACCGCTCGCAATGAGCAATCGCAACCTCCCGAAAAACCCAAGCAGACTAATACTGTTCTCATCGTCAAAGTTGCGGTGATTCTCGCGATTACTATAGCCATCTGGTTTATTCCCGTACCTCCAGGGGTGGAACCACGCGGTATGCATATGCTCGCTATCTTTGCCGGTACTATCCTAGGTCTTATCTTCCAGCCGCTGCCAACCCCATCAGTGGCGCTTATTGGTCTCGGCGCTGCAATGATCACCGGTACCATGAACGCGAAAGAAGAAGCGCTTAAAGGCTTCGGCAACGACTCAATCTGGATTATTGTTGCCGCGTTCTTTATTGCCGATGGGTTCCTCATTACCGGGTTAGGAAAGCGCATCGCCCTATTGTTTGTGCGCATGCTCGGTAAGTCTTCTCTCGGGCTTTCTTACGGTATGGCGATCACAGATCTCGTGCTTGCACCGGCTACTCCTTCAAATACGGCTCGCGCGGGTGGCGTGATTTACCCGATTATTCGCTCTCTTGCTGAGGTGAATGGCTCTACCAACGAGACCCCCGAGAAACGCCGCAAGCTAGGCTCTTATCTGCTCATGACTGAGGCGCAGGTCAATACCATCACCGCCGCAATGTTCGTGACAGCAATGGCTGGTAACCCGCTGGCTCAAAAATTTGCTCAAGAAAAAGGTCTGCACCTGGACTGGGGCACTTGGGCACTTGCCGCGTTAGCCCCCGGCCTGATTGCCCTTGCTATTATGCCTTGGTTTATCTCGAAGGTATACCCGCCGACTATCAAGCACACCCCTGATGCTCCCGATCATGCACGCAAAGAGCTTGCCGAGATGGGCCCCTTAAGCGTGCCGGAATGGATTATGCTCGGTACCTTCGTACTGCTGTTAGCCCTATGGATTGGCGGCACGTCCTGGGGTATTAGCGCGACCAGTGCAGCCTTCTTCGGCATCGCAATTCTTCTCGTGACTAAGGTGCTCACCTGGAAAGATATGGCGAATAACTCCAGTGCTTGGTCCACTCTCATTTTCTTCGCGGTGCTTGTGGGCATGGCGGATCAGCTCAAGAAACTCAAGGTTGTTGATTGGGTAGGTGACCGCGCCGCACACAGCGTTGCGGGTATGTCCTGGCCGCTCGCCTTTGGCATTCTGATTCTGGTGTACTTCTACATTCACTACATGTTTGCTTCTAACACCGCGCAGATTGTCGCCCTCTATGCTGTATTCCTGGGGGCAGCAATTTCGGCGGGTACTCCCCCAATGTTCGCCGCACTTTTCCTCGGCTTTACTGGAAACCTTATCGGCGGTATCACTCACTATGCCTCTGGACCGGCAGGGGTGTACTACGGATCGGGGTATTTCAGTGTGGGCGAATGGTTCAAGCTGGGTTTCTTGTCTTCGCTCGTGAATATTATTATTTGGGGTGTTGTGGGCACCGCGTGGCTATTCGCTCTCGGATACGCTACTCCCTAGTGAGCGCTCGCTAAGCTCTTCCGATCTATTCAGCCACATAAGCTCCGGGCGCTGAATCCTAGAAAAGGGTTCACGCCCGGGGCTTTTTATTTCTGCCGACATTCTGCATGCTGCCTGCACACCCAAAAAGCGCCCAATACAGCGCGGCGTAAACAAAGCCGATACACCAGGGTTCTAGCGTTGAAACTTAAGCCATCTTCCGTAATCTTACTGCTCATCCCTGCAGGAATATGCACTAAAACTGTTAGGGTTGTTGTACAACAACGGCGATGTGGTCCATCCGCCATATACGTATTCCCCATCTAAGCATTAACTGTCCGCCATCTACGGAAGAGCCCCATGCATCAAGACCAGCATTTCACGCATGACACCCAATCGCTGCCCATCATCAAGCCCCACCTGCACGGTGCGTTTCCCCCAAATTTTCTGTGGGGCGGCGCTTCCGCAGCCAACCAATGTGAAGGTGCCTGGGATGAAGGCGGCAAGGGTCCCAGTATTCAGGATGTACTTCCTCACGGAGGGCTGAGCCCACGAAGTGCCGCGCCCACGCCCGATAACCTCAAACTTGAGGGTACCGATTTCTACCACAGCTACCCCGAAGACATCGCTCTCCTTGCGGAAATGGGGTTCAAAGTATTCCGGTTCTCCATCGCCTGGTCACGTGTCTTCCCAAACGGTAACGAAACAGAACCAAATGAGGAAGGCCTCGCCTTCTACGACCGTGTGCTTGATGAACTTGAAGAATACGGCATCGAACCGCTCATCACTATCAGCCACTACGAAACACCACTTTACCTTGCAGAACAATACAACGGCTGGGTAAGCCGCGATCTTATCGACTTCTACGAACGATACTGCCGGGTACTCTTTGAACGCTACGGCCACCGCGTAAAATACTGGCTCACTTTCAACGAAATCAATTCGGTGCTGCACCTACCGTTTATGTCTGGCAGTATTAACACCCCCAAAGATCAGCTGAGTGAGCAAGACCTCTACCAAGCAATTCATCATGAGCTTGTCGCCTCAGCGCGCGCCACCCGTGCTGCCCACGAGCTCGCACCTCAAGCCCAGATTGGCTGCATGATTTTAGCAATGCCAACCTATCCGCTCACACCATCACCCCAGGATGCGCTCGCCGCTCTACACGCCGAACACGCGAACTTTGCCTTCGGCGACGTGCACGTTCGTGGAACCTACCCCGGATATTTCCTACGCATACTCCACGAAAAAGGTATCGAGCTCAACATTACCGAACAAGATCGGGAAGACCTCAAAAATACAGTCGATTTTGTCTCATTCAGCTACTACATGTCCACCTGTGCCAGCAGCGACCCAAGCAGCGGCGAAAGCAGCGAAGGTAATATTCTCGGTGGAGTATCTAACCCAACATTGACCGCTTCCGAATGGGGATGGCAGATCGATCCTGTCGGGCTGCGTATTGTACTCAACCAGTACTGGGACCGCTGGCAGAAACCTCTTTTCATCGTCGAGAACGGCTTAGGCGCACGCGACGAACTTGTTGAGGTCGATGGTGAAATGACCGTGATCGACGATTACCGTATCGATTATCTACGGGCACACCTGGAACAGGTGCGCGAAGCTATTGCCGATGGCGTGCAGCTACTCGGTTACACTACGTGGGGCTGTATCGACATGGTTTCGGCGTCTACAGCGCAGATGTCGAAACGCTACGGTTTCGTCTATGTAGATCGTCATGACGATGGCTCGGGGTCACTCTCCCGTTACCGTAAGAAGTCTTTTGATTGGTACCGTCGAGTGATCACATCTAACGGTGCGGAGCTTGAGAACTCCTAGTAAATCTTGTGAGAAATGCGGGGTTGGTCTTCGGGTAAGTTTCCGAAAGACCAACCCTGTATTGTGCGCGCTCGCTGAAATTCTCTGACTCTCGCCGAAAATTTTACGAACTTTACGATGCTTCATCGAGCGGCATATCGTGCATGCTCGTTGAGACAAACTCCCACCATGTAGGGATGAATCCGGCTGCCAAAGCCACGCGCTGTGAGAGCACATGCGAAGGACTGGTTCCATAAAATGGAAGATACCCATCGGCAAGAACCATTCGGGAAAGTTCATATACAAGATGCGTAGCAAGTCCTCGTTGTCGTACCTGTGGCAGCACGTCAATACCGATTTGACGCATCAGTGGCGAATCGTCACTTGCACCCGCCATTGCTAAAGGTTCTGCTAAAGCAAGGTCGGCGTCAGAGTCAAACGCGGCAAGGACCATAATATCGGGGCGACGATCACTAAACCCTAAAGCGTTCGCATACCGTGGATCATCGCGAAAACGCTCGTACTGCTCAGGTTGAAGGAGCTCTATTCGCACCGAGAGTTCCGAAACCGCCGTATCATCTTCGTCTGCCTCTAAAGCATCTGCCGAGGCGTTCGGCGCTTTCGTCACCGTGCGAAGACCACAAATATGTTGCCGTAAGGATTCTCGAAGAACGCCGCTGTCTACCCGGCGCATCATACCGATTCCGGGTACCGCACATTTAACCTCTTGCGCCGGAACATCCGGCGGAACCACAGATTCAAGCAGGTTACGTGAAGGCGTGTAACATACGCTTGTTCCGCTCACCTGCTGGCTGTAAGGGGTCAAGAGTTCATTCAGCTGGCGTAACGGTGCATAATCGCCCAGCCAATTTGAGAGATCCCCACGCATATACTCAGTGGCCGTTTTCAAAACCCGGGGATACTTTGCGCAAAGCAACCCCACGCCCAGATAGTTACCTACCCGAAGTTCCCAGGTATCAGCGTTGCGGCGGCGGGATGCGCTCATCTCTTCCGCTGGAAGCTGCAGTGCACTCAAGACCTCAGCACCCAGATTCTGTGCTTGAGAGATAGCTCCCGCAGGTAAACAGAAATCTGCCTCTAACTGAGCAGCAAGAATATGGCGTACTCTGTCGAGAGTTGTTACAGCACCGCGCATTTGCGCTCGCGGATGATTACCTGAAATATGACTCACACCAAAAGTTCCTTGATGAAACGTCCGGTATGAGACTCCTCAACCTGTGCGACGTCTTCAGGCGTTCCTTCGGCGATTACGGTGCCTCCACCATCGCCACCTTCCGGACCCATATCAATAATCCAGTCGGCACATTTAATGACATCAAGGTTGTGTTCAATTGTGATAACGGTATTGCCCTTATCAACGAGAGACTGAAGCACAGTTAAGAGCTTACGGATATCCTCAAAATGCAGACCCGTTGTAGGCTCATCAAGCACATAGATCGAACGACCGTTAGAACGCTTCTGCAGCTCTGCGGCAAGTTTCACGCGCTGCGCCTCACCACCTGAAAGCGTGGTTGCGGGCTGCCCTAGACGAATGTAGCCAAGCCCCACATCAACCAGCGTGTTCAAGTGCCGAGCGATCGGGGTGAAGGCCGCAAAAAATTCTGCAGCTTCCTCCACCGGCATTTCAAGCACATCAGAAATAGTCTTACCTTTGTAATGCACTTCGAGGGTTTCGCGATTATAGCGTTTTCCCTGGCAGGTTTCACAGGGCACATACACATCCGGCAAGAAGTTCATCTCAATCTTGAGGGTACCGTCACCCGAGCATGCTTCGCATCGACCGCCTTTAACGTTGAACGAGAACCGCCCGGGCGTATATCCGCGCACTTTAGCCTCATTCGTCTCGGCAAAGAGCTTACGAATATGGTCGAACACGCCGGTGTATGTCGCAGGATTCGACCGCGGAGTACGCCCAATAGGCGATTGGTCAACGTGAATAACCTTATCCAGATGTTCCAGACCGTCTACCTTCTTGTGCCGTCCTGGAACCTGTTTTGCACCGTTGAGTTTATTCGCCAGTGAGGTATAGAGAATATCGTTCACGAGGGTTGATTTACCCGATCCCGATACGCCTGTGATCGCGGTAAAAACACCTAGGGGGAAGGTAACATCAACATTTTTGAGGTTGTTCTCGCGAGCTCCATAGACCTTTAACACACGTTTACGGTCATGTGGGCGGCGTTTCTTTGGAACTTCAATAGAGCGCCGACCCGCCATATAATCACCGGTTATCGACTTTTTATTGGACAAAAGTTCTTTGTAAGTGCCCGAATGGACGATTTCACCGCCGTGTTCGCCCGCACCTGGTCCGACATCAACAATCCAGTCGGCTTCCCGCATCGTGTCTTCGTCATGTTCCACTACGATGAGGGTGTTTCCCATATCGCGTAGCTTTGTCAGGGTATCGATTAGACGTCGGTTGTCGCGCTGGTGCAAACCTATAGAGGGCTCATCCAACACATAAAGCACGCCAACGAGCCCGGAGCCAATCTGGGTTGCCAGTCGTATGCGCTGGGCCTCACCGCCCGAAAGCGTGCCAGCAGAGCGTGATAACGTCAGGTAATCGAGCCCTACGTCCAAGAGGAATTGCAAGCGTGCATCAAGCTCTTTAAGTACCTGGTCGGCAATCTTAGCCTCACGAGGAGTCAGCTTTAGGGCGCGCATAAAATCTAAGGCGGTACGAAGTGGCATAGCGGTTACATCCGCAATGGATTTACCCTCAATTTTGACGCTGAGAATAGTAGGGTTCAGCCGCGCACCGTGACATACCGGGCATGCAACCTGACGCATATATTGTTCGTAGCGATCACGCGCAAAATCAGATTCAGTTTCTTGATGTTTACGCATGATATTGGCTTTAACACCCTCAAACCCGGAAGTATAGCGGCGTTCGCGTCCAAAACGGTTGCGGTACGAGACCTCAACTTTAAAATCTTTGCCCTCCAGAATTGCTTTGCGAACTTTGGCAGGAAGATCTTTCCACGGAGTGTTAAGATCAAATCCGAGCTCTTCGCCGAGACCTGCAAGAAGACGCAGCCAATACTCGGTGGTAGATTTTCCCTGCGACCACGGAGCGATAGCGCCTTCACCCAGAGTCATATCTGGGTTGGGCACTAAAAGATCCTCATCAACTTCAAGCCTGGAACCAATACCATCGCAAGCCTGGCATGCGCCAAAGGGCGAGTTGAAGGAGAAGGCGCGCGGCTCAATAGTATCCACCTGCAGGGGGTGGTTGTTGGGGCAGGCAAGGTTTTCACTAAATGTTCGGGTGCGTTCGGGTGAATCTGCCTGTACATCTACGAATTCGATGAGCAAGCGGCCATCGGCTAGTCTGAGTGCGGTCTCCACGGAATCGGTCAGTCGCTGGTGAATACCCTCCTTAATCACGATACGATCTACCACAACGTCAATGGTGTGTTTGTATTGTTTCGCTAGTTTAGGAGGATCCGAGAGTTGAACTGTTTTTCCGTCCACCCGGGCACGCGAATAGCCCTGTGTCACCAAGTCTTTGAACAGATCAACAAACTCACCTTTGCGAGCTGATACCACGGGGGCAAGAACCTGCAAACGCGTACGTTCGGGGTATTCCAGCAGTGCATCGACAATCTGCTGCGGGGTTTGCTTGGTAATTTCTTCACCGCACACTGGGCAGTGCGCACGCCCTACACGAGCCCACAGCAGGCGCATATAATCGTAAATCTCGGTTATGGTGCCTACCGTCGACCGCGGGTTTTTTGAAGTAGATTTCTGGTCGATAGAGACCGCTGGCGATAGCCCCTCAATAAAATCAACATCAGGCTTATCTACCTGCCCAAGGAACATACGCGCGTAGGAAGATAGTGATTCAACGTACCTGCGCTGTCCCTCTGCGAAGATGGTGTCAAAAGCAAGTGAAGATTTACCAGATCCCGATAGCCCTGTAAAAACCACCATTGCGTCACGTGGAATCGTAAGATCAACGTTCTTGAGGTTGTTTTCGCGAGCACCCTGCACACGAATGCTGCTAAGGTCATTTGAACGCAAAGGGGCGGTTGCTGATCCAGCACGGGGAGGCATCGAAAATCCTTTCGTCTATCTTCGAATCTACATTCTACGCTCTTTCGGCGGGGATAGCATGCTTTATGATGCGGGTTTGACTCGTGGCGAACGTTTTTCCTGGTGACTTTCATTCCCGTTACCCCCTTATACCTGCCGCTAGAAACGGGATATACACCGCATCAGTACACTGGATATATGGCTACTTATCCCGAATCAACTCTTATCTTCGAAAATCCGGAATTTACAGTACGTGCCCTAAGCGTCTCAGACATGGATAACAGCGTCTACCTGATCACGATTCGCCATACTGGTGAGCAAATGCTGATCGATCCCGCTTATGATACAGAAGCACTGTATACCTTCACGCTTGAGGCAATCATGCAGGACTGTCCAAACCTAGCCCTTACAGAAGAGAACGACCGCCGAGTGCGCATTCTCGAATCTGAAGAAGATTTCGAGCCTATCCCCCGCCGTGCTCTTGGCGTGACGGGTATTATGGTCACCCATGGGCACTGGGACCACATTCGTGCTCTGCGCGAGCTTGAATCTCTCACCGGTGCCATTACTTATGCAGGATCCGCGGACACCGAGGCCATTCGTGCGCAAGAAAATTTCACGGTCGAAAACGAGTTAAACGGCGGCGAAGTTTTTGATTTTTACGATACAGAGCTGCAGGTGCGCGCTATTTCCGTTCCCGGGCATACTCCCGGATCCATCGTATATTCTGTGCAGACCACATGGGAAGATGACTCCCCTGCTACCTTGCTTTTCACCGGCGATGCGCTCTTCCCCGGCGGCGTAGGCAAGACCGATTCTCCCGCGCAGTTTGGCGAACTTTTCTCAAACGTTCTTGAAAAGCTCTTTGGAAACTTTGATGATGAAGCGATTGTGCTTCCGGGTCACGGGCGTTCCACAACATTAGGCACCGAGCGTCCGCACCTTGAAGAATGGGGTTCACGGGGCTGGTAGCCCAGTACATCCTGTAGGCTTTCTAGCAGCACAAGTCTGGTTAAACAAAACGACCGCGCTACCATAGCGCGGTCGTTTTATGACACCCGGGGGTATCTATCACTCACTCAAACACAAGCAACTCGAGGACAATTCATGAAACCTTCGATCACTTGATAACTCAAGTTTAGCCTACTTTTGGGTCGGTTTTCTACATGGTTTTCACTCTCCAAAAACCTTAGATAAGCTGAGCGCATATTTGTAACCATTCTGTTATTTTTACCCCGCATGAAAGCAGGGCATTTAAATACCAATCGAGATTTTATTGATTTTTGTATGGCGTAAATCACTAAAACTTTTTTCTGGAAGTTCCGCGTCATACAGCCATTTTTCAAGGTATACCCCTAAATAACAGTATTGTTAAACCCGCGTAATCATGCGGGTTCTATACACCAATTGGTCTGTTTGAATGGTTTTTTCGCAACACACACGAAATCGGTAAAAACTACCCCTCGGTACAGCCCGCGAAGACACAGAAAAGGTGCCGTGCGCATCCCAACATAACGAGGATGCCCACGGCACCTTATCAAGCTTGCCTTCGTCTTTTATGGGCGAAATATGACCCAGAAACCACTACGAAAGACCGATCATCGTACCGTTTTCATCAAAGCCAATACGCTCTGCAGCAGGGCTCTTGCTCAGACCGGGCATGGTGCGCATCGTGCCGCAAATAGCGTAAACATAACCGGCACCTGCGGCAAGACGAACCTCGCGCACAGGCAAAGTCCAGCCGGTGGGTGCACCCTTGAGGGAAGCATCAGAAGAGATCGACAGGTGGGTCTTTGCAATCACCACAGGTAGATGCGAATACCCCAGATCGGCAAAACGCTTAAGCTGCTTTGCCGCTGCGGGAGCAATCGAGATACCGTCTGCCCCGTAAACCTTAGTAGCAACCTTCTCAAGCTTAGTTTCGAGAGAATCCTCAAGATCATAGGTGTACTCCAGGTTCGAAACGTCGTCGCAAGCCTCAGCAACCACATTTGCCAGGTCAATCGTACCCTTGCCACCCTCAGCAACACCATGATGGATAGCTACGCGAGCGCCAGCCTCTTCGGCAATACGGCGAATAGCTTCATGCTCAGAATCGAAATCGGTGGGGAACGCGTTAATAGCCACCACCGGCTGCACACCGAAGTTACGCACAATCTCAATGTGCTTCTTCAGGTTAGTAGCCCCTGCTTCAACGTCGGCAGGGTTCTCTTCAAGCATGCCTTCGGGCAGAGGCTTGCCCGGTACGATCTTGTACAGCCCAGAGTGGGATTTGAGGGAACGTACGGTGACAACCAGCACAGCGGCATCAGGCTTCAGCCCTGAGATTCGGCATTTAACGTTAAAGAAACGTTCAGCACCCATATCTGCACCGAAACCTGCCTCAGTAATCACGTAGTCGGAGTATTCCAAGCCAACGTAGTCAGCGACAACTGAGGAGTTGCCGGTAGCGATGTTCCCGAAGGGTCCCGCGTGAATAAGTGCCGGAGTGTGTTCGAGAGTCTGAAGCAGGTTGGGGTTAATGGCATCCGCCAGAATAACAGCCATTGCGCCATCAGCCTTCAAATCGGCGGCGGTGACTGCCTCACCATCGTAGTTCAGACCGATAACAATCTTCGCCAAACGTTTGCGCAGGTCCTCAAAGGAGGTTGCCAGCGAAAGAATCACCATGATTTCAGAGGCACTGGTAATATCAAACCCGGTCTGTCGGGGCACGCCGTCAATACGCTCACCCAGACCGACTACGATGTTGCGCAGGGAGCGGTCGTTCATGTCGATAACGCGGCGCCACTCGATAGCACGGGGGTCGAGACGCAGGTCATTACCCTGGTGCAGGTGGTTATCGATCATGGCGGCCAAAAGGTTGTGGGCTGCGGTAACGGCGTGGAAATCACCGGTCAGATGCAGATTTAGCTTCTCCATGGGAACTATCTGCGAATAACCGCCGCCAGCGGCACCGCCTTTAATACCGAAGGTTGGTCCCATGGCAGGCTGGCGAAGCGCCAGCGCAGCTTTACGTCCGGTCTGGGCGAATCCCTGTGCTAGCGAGACAGAGGTTGCGGTCTTACCTTCGCCGAGCGGTGTGGGAGTTACAGCGGTAACGACAATGTACTTGGAACCGCGCTTTTGGGCGGTTTCTGCGTTGGTGCTTTCGTCGAGCAGGACCTTGGCAACATATTTACCGTAGGGCTCCAAACGATCTTCGCTGATGCCGTTCTCGGCGGCTATTTCGGTGATGGGCTTAAGCTCAGCAGCGAGAGCAATTTCGAGGTCGGAAGGGAAAGGCTTGTTCGTCATCATTGTCCTTAACAAGTAGAAACCAACAGTTCCATATCCCATTCTATGCTCTAGCTCACGGATTGTCGCCTAAATTTATATGTGAGATATACGGCGAGGAAAATATGCCATCTTGCGGAAGGTCTCTTGACACAATGTTCCCAGGTCAAAGACGAAGCAACTCCCACGCTCATGATTCAGTTGTTCATGCTCGCAGGAGTTTCTTCGCTCGACAGTAAATATAGTTACTACATCGTCAGCAGCACCTTGGTCGCGGTACGCTGATCCATTGCCTCATAGCCCTTGGGCGCTTCGTCGATGGGCAATACTAGATCGAAGACCTTACCGGGTTCAATCTCACCCTTGTAAATCAGGTCAATCAGGGTCGGCAGGTATTTACGAACCGGCGCGGGGCCTCCTTCAAGATGAACCTGTTTGTCGAAGAGCACATCGGTACCGATCGAGCTGTCGTGGGGCACGCCTACGAAACCGATGTAACCGCCGTGACGTACGCATCCGAGGGCTTGGTCAAAGGCCTGCTGAGTACCAACAGCCTCCACCACGCCGTGCGCTCCCACCCCGTCAGTAAGCTCTAAAACCTTGGCGATACCTTCTTCGCCGCGTTCTTCCACCACATGAGTTGCGCCGAACTGCTTAGCCAGCTCTTGGCGCTTGGGGTTGCGAGACATCATGATGATCTTCTCAGCGCCCAGCTGCTTAGCACCAATAACTGCGCCCAGACCAACGGCACCATCGCCAACTACAACAATAGCCTTACCCGGGCCGGCCTTGGCGGCGTCGGCTGCGTACCAGCCAGTCCCCAGCACATCGGATGCTGCCATCAGATGAGGAATCTGCTCTGCGGTAGGGTATGCGGGAGTCTTAACCAAAGTGCCGTCTGCGAAAGGAATACGGGCGTATTCCGCCTGGGTACCGTTCGAGCGCATACCAATGGAATCATCGCCTGCAGCAATGGCCTTAAGGCATCGTGACGGGTAACCATCCCGGCAGGTTGCACACTCACCGCATGAGATGCAGAAAGAACCAACGACAAAGTCACCAGGCTTGACGGTCTTAACATCGTCGCCAACTTCGATAACCTCACCGATATATTCATGACCCATCTGCTGATGGTCTACAGGCTGCGCGCCACGATAGGGCCACAGGTCAGAACCGCAAATGCAGGATGCGGCAAGTTTAATAACGGCATCCGTGGGTTCCAGGAGGGTGGGCATGGGGCGGTCTTCTACGACGACCTTACCGGGTTCTTCCATAATGACTGAACGCATTAGCTGTACTCACTTTCATGTAAATTCTTTAGGTTTTAACCAGTCGTTGTATTAGAGTACGCCCTTCGAGTTACTCGAAAGCAAGCACCATGGAAGATAAAAGCTATGTTATTCCACATCTATTTTTGAGAATAAAACTTAGTATCTTATACCTTTGGGGTGCCGTGAGATACTGGAATTATGAGTTACAGCGTCAAAGAAATCTCAGAAAAGCTTGACATAAGCCCGCATACGGTACGGTATTACAGTGACAAAGGCCTTATTCCCACTGTGCAACGAGATGAACATGGACGGCGTGTTTTCACCGAAGAATGCGTGGGGTGGTTTGAAACGATTCACTGCTTACGTGCATGCGGTATGAGCATTAACGATGTCAAGGCCTATGTAGACCTCAGCCGTCGTGGCGTGTCTACAGCATCAGAGCGTTTACACATTATCGAATATTACGCACACGTTGCCCGTCAGCAGCTACTTGATGTTCAGCGAAGGATTTTGATTTTGTGGACCGAAAAATTGCGTACTACCAAGATTTAATGGCGCAAGAGAATAAGAAGCATGCATAACCTAGCGCTCAATTTATTAGTGAATATCGAATATAAATCGGGGTACCTCACACCATTTTAGGTGAGGTACCCCGATCATTATTCCTCTCAGAGAGTATGTGTGAAAGACCCGTCTACCCAAGCTATCTTTTGATACTCTCTAGCATTGGATCTCGCCACCTTACACAGGCTGGATCTTCTTCTTATTCATGAAGGGTTACCTGCGATGCAGGAAGCTGCTGCACCTTCAAGGACGATGCAGGAGCATTGGTGTAAACCCTTACCTTAACGGTGCGCCCTTCCATGGTGCACTTATCGGGCGCTCCAAGCACGGATCCCTCAACAGTGGCCACGTGGAGAGTACCGTTACTTTCAGCAGCTTCGGCACGTACATCAAAACAAGTTGCGGTACCGGTCGGTACGCTAAAGGTAATCTCATGATCACCCGTCACCTCATAATCCGACCAGTTAACAACATGTTCATGTTCCAAGGGGACGGAGTTCGAATCATGTACTGCCGGAGCTGAGATACCTGCATCCGAGCTAGTTGCCGGAGGAATGACCGGAACGAACGCCTGCACATAGGCAGAAGCTGCGGGGGCGGACAGCATCGAAGCGCCCAACGCGAGAGAGACGGCACCGACCCCGACCAGGGTGGCACGCCGAACGGCTGACAGCGTAGTCTTAAACATGAGCATCGCTCCTTTGCTCGACAATTGCTTGCACCTCCACCCTATAAGTTTTTAAATCTCAAGTGAAGAGTTACATAAAGATGACACACCCAAGATTTAAAAAAATTTTTACGAGTCTCCTAGACTCCCCTGAATTTGACGCACAAAACCCGTATATTCCCTATGTTTTCAAGGAAATATACGGGTTTCTTAAAGTTATATCTTCCTGATCTCAGGATCAGTTTTTGAGACTAAAAATCCCAGTCCTCATCCTCAGTGTTCACGGCTTTACCGATCACATAAGATGAGCCAGATCCCGAGAAGAAGTCGTGGTTCTCGTCGGCGTTGGGCGAAAGAGCCGATAAAATAGCAGGCGAAACATTGGTCACGCTCGCGGGGAACATCGCTTCATACCCCAGGTTCATGAGAGCCTTATTCGCGTTGTAGTGCAGGAACTTCTTGACGTCTTCGCTCCAGCCCACACCGTCATAGAGTGAATGCGTGTAGGCTACCTCATTCTCATACAATTCGTACAGCAGGTTGAAGGTGTACTCCTTAAGTTCTGCCTGCCGTTCCGGGCTCTCTTTTGCTAAACCACGTTGGAATTTATAGCCAATGTAGTAGCCGTGAACAGCCTCGTCACGAATAATCAGACGAATCAGATCGGCGGTATTCGTCAGTTTAGCGTGTGCCGACCAGTACATGGGCAAGTAGAACCCTGAGTAGAACAGGAAGGACTCCAGCAGCGTAGAGGCAACCTTCTTCTTGAGCGGATCATCCCCCGTGTAGTATGCGAGAATAATCTTCGCTTTCTTCTGCAGGTGCTCATTTTCGGAAGCCCAACGGAAGGCATCGTCAATCTCTTTAGTCGAACTCAGAGTCGAGAAAATCGAAGAATACGACTTAGCGTGCACCGACTCCATGAAGGCAATATTGGTGTATACGGCCTCTTCGTGGGCGGTGACTGCATCAGGCAAAAGAGACACAGCACCAACGGTGCCCTGAATAGTATCCAGCAGAGTCAGCCCCGTAAAAACACGCATGGTCAACTCTTTTTCTTCTGCCGTCAAGGTCTTCCATGAGGGAACATCATTGCTCAGCGGAACCTTTTCAGGCAACCAAAAGTTACCGGTCAAACGGTCCCATACCTCAAGATCTTTATCATCTTCAAGACGGTTCCAGTTAATAGCCTCAATCGGGTGGTCGACGAGGTGCACTTTTTCACTCATGTGTATCTCCCAGATTGGATGTCACGCCCACACAGGCATGTAATATTTTCTAAGTTACCAAGCGAGTCTGTTTCGGGGTACAAGAAGAACCTCTTGCACCCCGAAACCCGTAAGATGCTGACTCATTTACAGCATGCAGGATACGCAGCCCTCAACTTCGGTGCCTTCAAGAGCCATCTGACGCAGGCGAATGTAGTAAATAGTCTTGATACCCTTACGCCATGCGTAAATCTGGGCACGGTTAATATCGCGAGTGGTCGCAGTATCTCGGAAGAAGAGAGTCAAGGACAATCCCTGATCCACATGCTGCGTTGCCACGGCATAGGTATCAATGATCTTCTCGTACCCAATTTCATAGGAATCTTGGAAGTATTCCAGGTTATCGTTCGTCATGAACGGTGCCGGGTAGTAGACTCGCCCCAGCTTACCTTCCTTACGAATCTCAATCTTAGAAGCAATCGGGTGGATCGAAGAAGTCGAACCGTTGATGTACGAGATAGATCCGGTGGGCGGAACGGCCTGCAAGTTCTGGTTGTACATGCCGTATTGGGCTACATCGGCGGCAAGCTGAATCCAGTCTTCGCGGGTCGGAATATGATGCTTAGCAAACATCTCACGCACCCGTTCGGTCTGCGGTTCCCATTCCTTCTCAATGTACTTGGCGAAGAACTCACCGTTAGCGTACTTTGAACTCTCAAACCCTTCAAAGGTCACGCCGCGCTCCTTGGCGATCTCCATGGAAGCGCGAATAGCATGGTACGTCACCGTGTAGAAGTAAATATTGGTGAAGTCCAGACCTTCTTCGGAACCGTAGTAAATGTGCTCACGCGCCAAGTACCCGTGCAGGTTCATCTGCCCCAGACCGACCGCATGGCTCATATCGTTACCGCGTTCGATAGACGGCACGGAACGAATATCGGATTGGTCGGAAACTGCGGTAAGCGAACGAATAGCGGTTTCGACGGTTTTTCCTAGGTCATCACCGTCCATGGTCATTGCGATGTTGAGAGACCCAAGGTTGCACGAAATATCTTTCCCAATTTCGGCGTAGCTCAAATCGTCATGGTAAATCGACGGCTTTGAAACCTGCAGAATCTCCGAACAAAGGTTAGACATGATGATCTTGCCTTCAATCGGGTTAGACCGGTTAACCGTATCCTCAAACATCACGTAGGGATACCCGGACTCGAACTGCACCTCAGCAATAGTCTGGAAGAACTCGCGCGCGTTGATCTTGGTCTTGCGAATCCGCGAGTCATCCACCATTTCGTAGTACTTCTCAGAAACGTTGATATCTGAGAAAGCTACTCCGTAGATACGTTCTACATCGTAGGGCGAGAACAGATACATATCTTCGTTACGCTTTGCCAGCTCGAAGGTAATATCAGGAATCACAACGCCCAAAGACAGGGTCTTAATGCGCACCTTCTCGTCCGCGTTTTCACGCTTAGTATCTAAGAAAGCATAAATATCGGGGTGATGCGCGTGCAGGTAAACCGCGCCTGCACCCTGACGAGCACCCAACTGATTTGCATATGAGAACGCATCCTCAAGGAGCTTCATCACAGGTATAACACCGGATGATTGGTTCTCAATCTTCTTGATGGGAGCCCCAGACTCACGTAGGTTCGTGAGGGCGAACGCAACACCACCTCCACGTTTTGAAAGCTGCAGGGCAGAGTTGATGGAACGGCCAATCGACTCCATATTGTCCTCAATACGCAGCAGGAAGCAGGAAACGAGCTCACCACGCTGCTTCTTACCAGCGTTCAGGAAGGTCGGGGTTGCGGGCTGAAAACGACCGGAAATGATCTCATCTACGATCTCTTCTGCAAGTTTTCCATTGCCTTCAGCAAGAAGCAGAGCCACCATGCATACACGATCCTCGAAACGCTCCAGGTAACGCTGACCGTCGAAGGTCTTGAGCGCGTAGGAAGTGTAGAACTTGAAGGCGCCTAGGAAGGTGGGAAAACGGAACTTGGCAGCATAGGCACGTTTGAAAAGAGACTTCACAAAGTCAAAACTGTACCGGTCGAAGAGTTCCGGCTCGTAGTACTGATTCTCAATCAGGTACTCGATTTTTTCTTCGAGATCGTGGAAGAAAACCGTGTTGTTATTAACATGCTGAAGAAAATACTGACGTGCGGCTTGACGGTCGGCGTCAAATTGGATCATGCCGTTTTCATCGTAGAGATTCAGCAAAGCGTTCAGCTCGTGGTAACTCATACCTTTGAACTTGTCAGGTACCGCTTTGGAGCTGTGTCCGGCACCGAGAGTCTCTAGCGCTGAAGGCAGTTTTGCGTCCAAAATTCTTCCAATCCTTTGTTTACTTTTTCGACATCTGAGGAGGTTCCCATAAGCTCGAACTTGAAGAGCAAGGGAACATCGCATTTCTTCGCCACAATATCTGCTGCGATTCCGAAGAGAGATCCGAAGTTTGTATTTCCCGATCCGATAACGCCGCGAAGCTGGCGACGGTTCTCTTCGTTGTTCAGGAATTTGACTACCTGCGGGGGAACATTGCCTGCACCTTCAGGCTTCCCGTATGTGGGTACGCACAGCACATAGGGTTCGTGCATAACGGGAGTCTCATCCTTAGTTCGCAGAGGAAGGCGCACGTTTCGTGCCCGTAGTTTCTCAACGAACTTATGAGTGTTGCCTGAAATTGAGGAGAAGTAGACAACGAGCGGCGAATCCTTACCCAACGAGCTTTGAGTCGCTCGGCCCTCAGCGGCATCACGTGTCTGAAGAATAATCTTCTGAATCTCAGCGTTCTCATGCGTAGGATTTTGTGCGAGGGGGGTGCTCATATTTCTCCTTACTCCACGATCGAATACCCACGGAAATTCTGTGGGTTGAGTCGTGCTTGACGCTGCCGCCTATGCTAATGCAAGCGCGTTAATCTTGTCAGGCTGGAATCCTGACCAATGCTCTTCACCGGCGATGACGACCGGTGCCTGCATGTATCCGAGGGACTTAACCATCTCTAGCGCCCGGGAATCTTCCGTAATGTCTACTTTGTCGTAGTTGATGCCCTTGGCGTCTAGCGCCCGGTAGGTCATGTTGCACTGAACGCACTGCGGTTTGGTGTACACGGTCACTACCATCGGTTTTCTCCTTGTCAGCCCCAAGGCGGGGCGTAATTGCGTGAATACTTTGTGTGCAAGGCAGAGGATTCTTGTGCTTGATGAGACTTCCTTTAGCTCTAGAAGACTGGAAGCATTTCGTCATCGGCCGCGCAAAGAATCGAGCCGGGTATTAATACTACATGTTGTGTCTGAAAATTTCTCTGGCACAAGATGCTGTGGTGAAGTGTGGATGTTTTGTTCGAGAAACCCACACGCGAGCACAAGGACATTCAGTTTATCCACACCTCAGGAGAGTGTAATTCCGCTAATTATTGCGGACAATACAGAGTTATCCACATATCGGCTCTATGAGCGGAACGCGCATCGCTCTTTTAAACTGAAAATCTGTTCTGTTTTTTCAGGGCGAACAGGCCTTTGTGTGAGATTTCTGGCATTGTTTCCCTCTTGATTTTTAAGCTTTTATACCCATTCCTTGATTCTCTGCGGAACGAGGCTGAAAAACTCGACTGGAATCCACCTACATGCGTCGTGTTGGAAGTTTTTTATGGCTTTTGAGAGTATGGCAAAGATGTGATTAAGAAATTTTTGAAACATTCAGATGATCGGCGTGTTGTTGGGTTTTTGTGAAAGAAATCGTCAAACCCATTAAAACCCACATCTCGTATGAGGTCAGTACAGTTCGCCTGTGGATAAGCGTAATGATCTACTGTCTCAATAGTTGATCTTCCTCTGCCAGCCCTCAAGATGAGGTCAGCTCTTCCCCACGCTACAGAGAACAGCCATACAGATGTATAACCTAATACGTGTTTAGAGAAGTCCTCGGTCACGAAGCAGTCGGCTCAATGTATGCCCGTCATTCGCCTCCATCCACAATGGAGAATTTGTCATTTTTTGCGCTCTCTGATCGCTCCAGACCCGCCCAGAGGCGAGAACGCTCTCCCCCACCGTGAGGTTACGAATCATAATAGCGGCGACGTTCTGCGGGTAGCGCACCGCAAATCCGTTGTATATATCCGGGTCACGCTGTCCGTCGTCGCCGATAAGAATCCACCGCATCTGGGGAAATTCTTGGGCAAGTCGTTTTAGAGAGTTCACTTTGTGTTGGGACCCCGACCTAAACCAGCGGTCAGGAGTTGGCCCCCAGTCTGTTAATAGGAAGGTTCCACGCGGGTAGCCATTGCGGGTCAGAAAGCGACGCAGTGTCGGTGTGATATTCCAAGCGCCAGTGGAAAGATACATAAAAGGTGCCTGAGGATGTGCTCGATGAATGCGGTCCATGAGCACCGCCATGCCCGGGGTCGGAATGCGCGCGTGCTCATCCAGTACAAAAGAGTTCCACGCAGCGACAAGAGGACGCGGCAACATAGTCACCATAACGGTATCATCGACGTCTACGATAACCCCGATTTTCTGGGATTCCGGAACGATATAAACGTTAGTTTCAACGGCGCGGGAACCCGGTACATACATGATGACCTTATGCATTCCGGCCGGTAAGTCTAGGTCAAGGCGCACATCCAGCACTCCACCACGGTCGGTTTGTACCTCAAACGTATGGCCCGCAATAAGAATAGTCACATACACATCCGACATGGCAACGGTGGTAAAAGCCCGCCACCCGCGCGTTGGGTTATCGGTATCTTCGGTACCTTCCACCACATGCAGGAGTTTTTCAAAAGCAGCCGTCTTATAGAGGGCACGCCCAAGAATACGCACCCACCCGGATTCAGTATCTGTGGCTACCCGTCCATATCCTTCAGATGGCACCACAATAGGCTCACGCCCGTGAGCCACAGCTCGCTGTTCACGCCAACGATGCACGGCATCGCCCAAACGATACCCTAGGTTAACGGCTTCACCGGCAACTTCGGTGACCACGCTGCGCAATTCTTGTGGGCCTAGATTCTCCATGCTTTCTAGTTTTCCATATCTTGCAATAAAACACCCTATTTTCAAGTTCGGCCTCTAAAGCGTCCTCATCAATTAGTTTCTTAGCCGTTCAACCTTTTTCTCAGGGAGGGGTATTCAAACGGGTTAAAAGAAAAGGATCTCGGTTCCCCTCTACTGTGGAAACCGAGTCCTTCTCTTTCGTCGTTAGGGCTGCTACAGATTTAGTGTGTGCGATAGATCAGATACTCTCAGCCGATGAAGGAACAAGTATCAGTTCAGTGCTCACCACTTTCTAGTGATGCTCAGACTGCCCGGATTCTTCAGTATGCAGCTGGAATGGGCCTGAGCTGAGTTTTACCTGGCAGTACGCCGCGCCTTTACCTTCTGCTTGTTCTACGTGGTGCACAGGCTCTTCT
Organism: Rothia sp. HMSC036D11; assembly: GCF_001814205.1. NCBI lineage: Bacteria > Bacillati > Actinomycetota > Actinomycetes > Micrococcales > Micrococcaceae > Rothia > Rothia sp. HMSC036D11. The sequence goes on along the minus strand of NZ_KV815315.1, from coordinate 56,827 downwards.
TCACCGGTAACTTTGATACCGCATTTCACTACGTCATTAGGGTTATCCGCATAAACAGCCACCTGAATAACCTTGCCAGCCAACTCATGGTTATCAGCCGAAGTCAGCCGATAGTAGTTAGTTTTCGCTTCTAGACTCTGCTCGGCAGAATTGATTTCTTGACCGTCTTGAAAGATCCGAAGCTTTCCAGTTTGAGCCTTATAACCATTATGTTCACTGCCGTTTAGGACCTCGGCGGAGACGGTAATATCGCCGCGATTTCCATAGTCTGGAGCGGAATTCAGAGACAAACCGGGCACAACTTCTGCGGAGCACCCGGTGAGTAATGCAACCGAAGCGGCCGCAACGAGAGTAATTTTCTTGACCATATGTCCATGGTAACAGTAGGCTACAGGCGAAAACGCTAGATGATGCAAGGTTTCAGCATTGTATTCGTACTAGTCAAAATCTGACACTTTCGCAAAAGCGTCGATTGTCATCTCTTGAGCTAACCGCACGTTATCCTTAAGAGTATGTCGCACTCTCCTTCACGCCGTCTGCTTCTCGCTGGTTCTCTCGGTGCATTAGCACCGATTATTTTTGCCTCCACGCCCAAGACCATTAATGCGACTACTAGCGATTTTTCCTCTACCGCTCATGAAACACAGGATAATGTTCCTGAGTCGCTCACGTTCTCTCCCGCAGCGCCGCCAAAGCCGAATGAAGGTTTCAACGTAGCAACTATTGCGAAACAGCCGTGGTCTGCCCCTATGACCCGCCTGCCGGGTGAAGGACGTTATATCGCGTGGACCGTTGACGATGGAGTCAGCCCAGAAACAATTCGAGCCTACGCAGAATTTGCTGCGCGTACCGGTGTGCGCCTAACCTTCTTTGTCAATATGACCTATGTGGGGTTCACTCAAAATGTTGATGTGCTTAAGCCGCTAGTGCAAACTGGACAGCTTCAAATTGCAAACCACACCTTTAGTCACCCCGATTTAAAAACTCTCAAAGATGATCAGATTAAGCACGAACTAGAGAAGAACGAGGCTGAGATTCAAAGAGTTTTTGGGGTCTCGGCAAAGCCTTATTTTCGTCCCCCCTACGGCAGCTATGATGCGCGAGTGCTCAAAGTAGCCGCTAGCGTAGGATACACGCGCCCGGTGCTGTGGGAGGGAACTCTTGGAGATGAGGCCAAAACCTCAGCGCGTGTTATCTATATGCGATCGCTCAAATACGTTCTGCCGCAACGAATCCTGTTAGGGCATCTGAATTTCACGACCATTATTCCGCTTCTTGATCGTCTTGCTGGGCTAGTCGCCGAGCGTAAGCTCATCACGGTCACACTCAACGACTATTTTGAGGGGCTAACCGAGGAAGAACGTAAGGCCTCCGAGCCGAAATCCGAAGAGAAGAAGGACGATAAGAAAGAAGAACCAGCTACTCCGGCCCCAGCTGCGGGATCTGGTCTTGGCGCCGCCGGAAATTAGAAGTATACAAGTGTGTCTTTGGCCGTTCCTGTAACTATGGTCAAAGATGCACATGTTTTGATATAGCGTTATTTGCCTGGTCCCCGTCGGTGCAGCCGTGCCTTATCAAGTACTCAGGATGCTCCTTCCGCTCCCCCTTGAACCTCGGGGTTTTGAGGCACATGTGGTCGTACAGGAGGCATAGTTTGTGGCTTGTGAGTTTCAGTCCAAACCCGGTTAAGACCTTCCAAAATTGCCGCGGGTGGTTGAGCTCCGTTAATAACCCACTGCGCTTCAATCAAAAAGAAAGGAACGCTAGTGATGCCCAATTCCTGCGCCACGCGCTCGTCAGCGCGTACATCCTCAGCATAGTGGTCGCCCGCGAGTATTTCATCAACCTGACGTGAATCGAGACCGATTTCAGAGGCAATCTTCCGTATGGACTCATGTTTTTCGATAGAGCGTCCCTGCGTAAAATATGCTTTTTTGAAAGCCTCTTGAGCCTCTGCGACTTTTCCCTGTGCAGTCGCGTGATGAATAATACGGTGAGCATCAAAACTATTGCCGTACTTTGCGTTGCGCCAGTTAAAGTCCAAGCCTACTTCTTGGGCGCGCTCTGCTATTCCTTCTTGGGTAGCGATAGATTCCTCTAGGTTGAGAGAATATTTCGCGGCAATGCGTTCAGCAAGCGGCAAAGCATTGTCCTCCCGGGCATTTTGGTCGAGCTCAAAGCTATGCCAACGAACCTCTACTTCATCACGGTGCTCAAATTGGGCGAGAGCTATTTCAAAATTCCTCTTACCTAAATAGCAGAAAGGGCAAACAATATCTGACCAAATATCTACGCGCATCATGTACCTTTCAAAAGACTAACGATTACGCCGGTAAAACTCGCACAGCACTAATTTATTCCGGCGTACGTTCTACCCGTAATAGTCACGCAAGGTTACGGGGGTAAGATTCCGTTCGTCCAAAAGCATTTTGATCTTATCGAGCACTTCAATAACTCCGGGGTAGTTCAAATGGCCAATGAGAATAGTCTGCGAGTTCGCATATTTTTTGGAATATGCGTATATTTCTTCGGCAGGTATGGGTGAAGAATCAGCTAAAGACCCGTACCAGAGAACCGCCCTGTCGAATCCTGCACCTGCTGCAGCCTCAAGCACACGAGAATCATAGTATCCGTATGGTGGGCGGTAATATGGTTTAGAAGACACGCCGAAAAGTCGCTGTATCTCTTCGTCATTTTTCGTTAATTCTTCGGCAATTCCTGCATCATCTAGCGTAGTCAGCGCCGCATGCGACCACGTATGATTGCCGATTTGAATCTGCCCTGATTCTACCAACGGTTTAAGAACGTCTAGGTTCGGTTCAAAAGCGTTATATGACCCGTTGATAAAGAAGGTAAGCCGGGTTCCCGTTCGGGCGGCAAAATCTGCGTAGGCGCGCACAACATCAGGGCTTTTCCCGTCATCAACGGTCCAAGCAATATAGTTCCCTGCACCTTCCAAAGCGGTTTGCGGTTCATCCCACGGGTGCGCCACCTCTATGGGATTTATCGACTCCGGCAAGGCCGCTTTCTGCTGGTCATCCTCTTCTGAGGAATCTAACGCTGGCGCCGAAGATGCAGAGGACGAATCTACCCATGATGCTGATTCCTCAATGCCGCGCGACCTTTTCATCTCGTGTTACGGCATAAGGCACGCCTGCACCCAAAAGCGGGGTGAGCATACCTAAAACAGCCGCTCGGCGTGGTATACGGGTGAAACGATCCGCCGATTTACGATGTGGGGTTTCGTTGCTTGGATTCTGGTGTTTATATGGGTACATATACTTCTACCCTATCGTGCTCTTGTGCAGAGGCATAGTGCTTTTACATAACTTATAAAGTTGGGTGGGAACGTTCCCACCCAACTTTTTATAACGTAACTATTAGGATTTATTTCTTTTTAGGTTCGCAAGCGATACCATCACCATCTGAATCAAGATGAGTTCCATACCCCGGCTGTCCGCGGTATAAAGGCGCAACCCCTGCCGCCCGTGCAGCAGCACAATTTTTGTAATAGACACCACCACCGTTATTTACAGGCGCAGGCTGTTCTGGAACCGGGGCAATATGCCGCTGCTGCGCCGAAGTCTGCGCAGGCACGGGTGCAACAGGTTGCTGCTGCACGGGATCCTGTTGCTGTTGAACCGGAGAAGGTTGTTGAGCTGCCTCGGGCTGAGGGGCAGAAGTAGAGGCGTCATCAAGAGGTACCTCGACAACATCCTCATGCTGTTCAGCGTCAGCAGTGGCAGCTGGTTCTGGCGTTACTTCAGAAATAGTGGGAGAGGTAGTTGGAGTAGGGGTTGGTGACGGAGTTATGGAAGCCGTAGGGCTTGCAAAGGTGCTCGTAGAGGCCGTCGCAGAGATTGATGGGGATGAAGAAGGGGTTTGTTCTTTGCGGGCATTATTGCCGGAGCATCCGGTAAACAACACGGCACCAATAAGCGCCACCGCGACAATGTGGTTTCTCATATACATTTGTTCCTCATGAATGAGTGGTGAATAAATCCTCATGGAGAGCTACCATAGCTCTCTGTACTAGTTTAGCCTAAACTTATGGTCTCTAATACTCCGTGTTTTTATATTTGAGAAATTCCCAATGGAGTCGTATCTTGACATATGTTTCTTAGAACAGGTTCATCATTATGAAGTTTTTATCTCTGATGTTATAACGAATGTCTTCTCCAGAAGATCATCAGATTTTCCCTAGAAGCCTCACAAAATTCAGCATAATATTCTTGCTATCGAAGGTTTTCGAGAAAATTATCGAGCTCGGCAGGAGCACAGAACCGGTATATATGGGCTTGTACTTCTGGATGCGCGCATGCCGCCATAATACGCGGCAAGCTGTCGCGCCTATAGCGCAGAATCCATTTCCAAAATTCTAGGTTCTCCGGGGAGCGCCGTAACGCACGCATACCGCATACGCGAGCGCTAAAGTCTAAGAGAATAACCGTATCTGCTGCCTTGAGCCGTTCAAGTAGTTTGGTGTCATATACACCTAAATCACCGTCTATAATCCATTCAGGCTCAGAGATGATCTGCTGATGAATAACATTCCACTGATCTACTGGAGTAGGTGTAAGGTCTTCATCCCAGAAATACTGGTCTAGCTCGAAAATAGGCAGTTTATAGCGGGTAGCAAGGTAGGAAGCCAGGGTACTTTTGCCGGCACCACCGCGGCCTAAAATAGCAATACGTTTCATCATGACACCTTATGAATTCTCAAAGACTAGTAGTTTTCGAGTTCGTCAATGCTGCCCAATACGGCAACATCCATAGTTCTCAGGGCTTCAAGATTTGTAATAGTGTCATCTTGATCAATCAGATATACGGTGTATCCCTCGTGTCTCATTCTTCTCATAATTTCTAGAAGCATATGCTGGGCGACCTCATCCACAGAATAAACTCGGGTAACATCAAGCGCTATGCGTGTTCCCGTGTAGTGTGTATCAACAATTTCACGGATAACTCGCTCTGCACCGGCAAATCTAATTCTGCCCTGCAGTTGAATTACCTGGGTTATTTTCTCACCGGAGCCTATTCGGTAGTTAGCTCGTATTGCGGATCGAGCAACGGTGGGTATGTTCATAACGTGCATGCCCATATCCGAGGAAAACCGTTCGAAGAGAGATACACCGCGCACGCTGTTGCCATGTACATCTAGGCGTGGTGAAAATGTTGCTAGTCCCAGCTGACCTGGTACGGCACCAATAATTCCCCCGCCTACCCCACTTTTAGCAGGAATTCCGACCTGCGTTGCCCAGTCCCCTGCCGCGTTATACATACCGCAGGTGAACATAACACTCAGTACCTGGCGCACCACTGTTTTAGGTACTACCTGTTCCCCGGTAACGGGTTGAATTCCGTAGTTTGCCAGAGTTGCCGCCATCATCGCCAAATCCTGCACAGTTACCAGCAAAGAGCATTGACGGGTATAGCCTTCGACCACGCCGGTGGGGTTCTCTGTGAGAATATCGTGGCTGCGAAGCATATGAGCGATCGCTAGGTTACGATGCGCGTGCTCGATTTCAGACGAGTACACCGCTTCATCAACATCAAGGGAGCGGCCAGCGAAGGCAGAGAGCCCAGAAATCACACGTTCCATACGCTCTGCCGGATTCATTGTTTCTGTACCGACTAAAGAATGCGTGGTAATTGCGCCGGCGTTAATCATGGGGTTTAGCGGACGACCAGAGCTATCTTCAAGGGAGATCTCGTTGAAGGGCTCCCCGGACGGTTCAACTCCCACTTTGTCTAAGACTCTCTCAAACCCGCGATCAGCAAGGGCTAAGGCATACACGAAAGGCTTTGAGATGGATTGAATGGTAAATAGCGAATCAGTATCGCCGGAAGCATAGAGTTCCCCATCGACCATAGCTATAGAGGCGCCAAGACGTTCAGGATCAACCTCGGCAAGTTCAGGAATATAATTCGCAAGTACACCCGTTCTATCGGCCGCAACGCTTTGGAGGACTTCGTCAAGGTAGCTCGGTATAGGTGAATGCATGAGTTCCCTCCTGACGGATGATATTTTCCTAGTACACGGCGTAAGGTTCTTGAGCGTAGAAACTTCATGCATCTTCGCGGTGGCAAGATTCCGCCCATTCCCTAGCTTCTTGAAGTTTAGCTTTTACGTCTTAAATACTCCAAATATGGCTTAACTATTCCATCTGTTCATAGGTGTATTCCCCTTTCCTCTTCTCAAGGGCTAGGGCAAATTCTGCTTTCAGGTAGTTTTTCGTGTCCTGCAGGTCTTTAGCACGACCGTATATTGTAGCTTTGACATTGATACGAAAATTACGAAAGGAGAATCATGGCTACATTAATTACTGGTGCTTCCTCGGGCATCGGAGAAGAATTTGCACGTCGCTACGCTGCCCAAAAACAAGATCTCGTACTCGTCGCGCGCAGCCAGGATAAGCTCAATAAGCTCGCCGAGGAGTTCAAGTCTCAGCATGGTATTCGAGTCACCGTCTTTGCTCTCGACCTATCCGAGCCCGATGCGGCTGAGCGGCTCTGGGAAGAAACGAACCGTGCCGGGTTAGAGATTGATGTGCTTGTCAATAATGCAGGGTTTGGAACCTCCGGTGACGTCGCTGATGAGAGCCCTGAGCGTCTGGAACAAGAAGTACGCCTTAACTGCCTCACGTTAACAGGTCTGACGGCTCGGTATCTGCCCGCCATGCGTGAACGCAAAAACGGAACCATCATCAACATTGCTTCGACTGCTGCCTTTCAGCCGCTGCCCCATATGGCGGTGTACGGCGCAACCAAAGCATTCGTACTTTCCTTTACTGAAGCGCTCTGGTCCGAAACCCGAAAAGACGGCATCCGTGTACTTGCGGTCTGTCCCGGCCCCACCGATACCTCATTCTTTGAAATCGCCGGTGAATCTGCAGCAGTCGGAAAAATACGCTCTGTCCATCAGCTGTTAGACAACACGTTGCGTATTCTAAAAACCACGAAACCCAGTTTTGTGGATGGAGTAGGGAACGCCATTGTGGCGCGATTTGTAACCCGTGTGGTGCCTAAGCGCTTCGTTATGACAATAGTCGATCGTGCACTTCAACATAGGAGCTCTCAATAAGATGCATACCCCCTCTCTTTCCTGGATGAAGGAGCATATTCTTTAAACTCTTTTTAGAATCTTAGCTAGGTTTTTAAATGTATTGTTCGGGGTAATCGCCATACCCCTCTTATCTCTTCGCACTATTATTTCGTGTAAGGGACAAATACTATTACGCGCCAAAGGTACATTCATGTGAAAGCACCATGTACTGTTAGAAAAAATAATAAAATACCGCCCAGTCCTTTCGGAGCAGACGGTCAATAGTGGAGATAAGGGGACTCGAACCCCTGACCCCCTGCATGCCATGCAGGTGCGCTACCAGCTGCGCCATATCCCCTCATGTAGTTTTGCATTGCCTTAGCAACAGAAAACATAATACACATCTTTCTGCTAGGCATGCAAGTTCTCGCACTGTGACAGACATAAAATGCAGAGCACCGCCGAAGATACCAAATTCTGGTATGCCTCAGCGGTGCCCCACATGATGCAACAAAATTGTTACTCGTCAGCAGGAACGACCCGAGATGCTTCCTCTTCGCTTTCGCCTTCTAGATCAAACGGAACTTCATGGGTAACACCTAGTTCAATACGCGGAGCCTGCGCCCACAAACGATCCAGAGCATAGAACTCGCGATCCTCTTCATGCTGAACATGCACTACGATGTCCCCAAAATCTAGGAGAATCCAACGACCAGATGCACGTCCTTCTCGGCGTACAGGCTTCAAATCAGCCTGTTCTCGAAGCGCATCCTCAATTTCATCAGCAACCGCATTGACGAGGCGCTCATTATGTGCCGAAACTACCAAGAAACCATCAATCAGCCCCATAGCGTCAGAAGCATCCACCGCAAAAAGCTGGGTTCCTTGTTTTTCTTCCGCCGCTCGGGCGGCAATGCGCAGAGCCTCACAAGAGGACTGTGCAGCAGTCATTTTTTCCTTTCTTGCCGCCAGGTTTCTCTGACAGACAGGCGCCAAAGCAAGCAAACGTTTAATGCCAATCGTTACCTTTGATTGGAAATAAACATGTACACACCCAGAATAGCTAGGATAATGCACCCGATAATTACGATCCAGGACAGCAGGGACAAGGACTTATTTTCGCTTGTCTCAATGGATTCGTACTTTGACACTGTTTCATCCGTATTCGTTGCAGGAACCTGTTTCATACTTGCAGTATTTCCAAGCCTACGAGGAGACTTAGCAGCGTTAACCTTCGCAATTGAGGAGGTCATCGCCTTTTCTGTACGTGCAGACACACGCTGTGCGAGTTCAGTTGCTTGGTCTGACGTCAGGTTCTTGCCATCGTTTAGAGCTTTATCAAAGCCTGGCTTATTCTTCGAAGGTGCAACAGGCTTTGCATCCTTATTCTGAGGCGATGGCTTAACAGCAGAGGTAGAACCTGTTGCCGGAGATTTAGCGGGTGTAGAATCAGACTTCTTCACCTGCGAGAGCGAACCAGTACGCGCGTTTACCTTCGGGGTGGCGCCTGTACGCTCGGAAACCTTCGGGGTCGAACCGGTACGATCCGAGACCTTCGACATCGAACCGGTACGATTAGGTACCTTAGGCACAGACCCAGTACGCGAAGAAGATACCTGCGAGACAGAACCTGTACGGGTGTTCACCTTCGGGGTGGCGCCTGTACGCTCGGAAACCTTCGGGGTCGAACCGGTACGATCCGAGACCTTCGACATCGAACCGGTACGATTAGGTACCTTAGGCACAGACCCAGTACGCGAAGAAGACACCCGCGATACAGACCCGGTACGCGGTGAGACCTTGGGGGTTGATCCGGTACGATCGGACACCTGCGATGGTGAATCTGCGCCCATCGGATTCTGTAAACGGACAGTATTCCAGGGGTTTACAACCTTCGGAGCTGCGTCTTTCTGCTCAGAAACCTTGGGGGTTGATCCGGTACGATCCGAGACCTTAGGCATAGATCCAGTACGGGCAGGAATCTTAGGAACGGTACCGGTTGCCGACGGCTGCCGTTTAGCAGAGCCGCTCTTTGCCGCTTTCTGCGCAGGAAGCGCACCAGTCTGAGCACGCTGCGCTGAGCTCTTTGCAGGGGCATCGCTTTGCGCCTTAGATGCCGAACCAGCTTGAGCGGATGCGCTATCTTGCTGAGATTTTTCGTCCAGAACCGACAGGTCAAGTCCCTGAGCATCCATCGCGCGGATGGGTGAAGGAAGGTTCAACGGCACAGGAGCAACATTAATGCGGTTCTCATCGGCTTCATTCTGCGCATCAGCTGTATGACGGCTTTGCTGAGCTTTAGAGTCACTGGGTTTTACCGTAGGCTGCGGTGCAGTTGCCGGGCGAGCCTGCGAGGAAACAGTTTGATCCTCTGTCTCAACGATCTCAGTATCTTCACCCTCGACAACAGGCTCATCACGCACCATGTACTGGTGCATCTTCGGGGAAGTATCAGGAGAAATAATCGGAATTGACGAGGTGAACGTCAAATCGTCTGCCTCCACATGGAGGGAATCCTGAAGCAGGGAATCTTCCGGCTGTGGCTGAGGAGCAGGCACCGGAGGCGCAGCAGGTGCAGCAGCTGGCGCAGGCTTATTAGCTTTAACCTCTTCCGGGCGAAGAGCACGCATAGTGCTGGTTAGCGGCTCAGGTTCATGCAGTTTCTCTTCATCATTCGCATTCAGCTTAATAGACCCCTGAGTAGCGAGTGCAGCAAAACGACGCTGTACTGCAAGAACGCGCGGATCTATATCGTGGGTATTTGCCAAAGACCCCATATTCTCAACAGGGTTAGGACGCTCGCCACGACCCATAGCGCGCAGATAGTTCGCCACGTCTTCGCGATAACGTGCTAGACGGCGCGGACCCATCACACGCGTGGGAGGCGGCACCTCAATGCCGTCCTCAGTCACGTATGTTTCGTAGAGGTACGCGTCTCCCTCGCTGTAGGGCTTCTCTTCTTTGCCCTTAGCTTCAGCCATGTAAAACCTCTTGTTCCATTACTTTGTCTTCACTAGTTGGTTGAATATCTGTTGAGTCTTTCTGGCGAGGCAGCCCGCCGCCGTAGTGCGTGGCAGCATCCTCAGGAGAATACAACCGATACTTATTGATGTACTGCACCACGCCATCAGGAACCAAATACCAGATAGGGGCACCCTTAGAGGCGCGTTGGCGAATATCGGTTGACGATATTGCCATCGCGGGAATTTCAAGTGTGGTAATCTGCCGTCCTTCGCCTAACGGAGGATCAAGCTCGTGTCCCGGACGGGTCACTCCCACAAAGTTAGCCAACTCCCACAGCTTATGAGCATTACGCCACGTCATGATCTGGCTAATCGCGTCTGCACCGGTGATGAAGAAAAGATCTGCATCGGGTCGCAGAGCACGTAGTTCATTAAGGGTATCAAAGGTATACGTTGCGCCGCCACGATCTATATCTATCCGGCTTACCGTAAATCGTGGATTAGATGCAGTCGCAATCACCGTCATAAGATAACGATGCTCGGGATCGCTCACGTGCCTCTCCCCCGTCTTTTGCCACGGCTGACCAGTCGGTACGAATACTACTTCGTCAAGATCAAACACCGCCGCAACCTCGCTGGCGGCTACTAAATGCCCGTGGTGAATAGGGTCAAAGGTGCCGCCCATAACTCCTAGACGTACACGCCCAGGAGTTCGCGACGGAATCGACTCAAGGCTGGGCCGCAGAGCTTGAAAAGTCACGATACTTTCCTTAGCGACTAGCGGTTATGCTTCTCGCTATAGCTACGCAGTGCCTGTGCTTCGTCACCCTCCATGAGCTCCGGTGTGTGATCGGGCCGTACAATACCGCGTCCGCTGTACGAGAGAGTAACAAGCAGCAGAACGGTAAATACGACGGCAGCAACGATGCCGTAAACATAGGTCGGGATGCCGTTAAGCATTCCCGCAGTGTGCTCAGCACCGTGAGCTGCTAGGACAACCGAGTTCATGTGTGTGCTTCCTTTCGATGGTTAAGCTACTCTCTATGCTACCGGTTAGGGGCGAAAATACGCGAAACGACGGGCCTATTTATGCGTGATAGTTGAGACATCTTCCACGTCGTCAGGCTGCCTAATTCCCCGGCTTACCGGGCTATTGCTTGGCCTCAGGCATATTAATACCTTCAGCTTTACCTTTTTCCTTGAGCTTACGGCGATATTCCACCGATTCAGTCCACACACCCGCAACGCGCTCTTGCTCAAGCTCGGCGCGAGCCTCTGCTTTTGCATCCATGCGTTCCTTATATTCCTCACGTTTTTGGGCTCGGGTGGGGCGAATAATCTCTTCGAGGCGAGAGTCAGTACCACGAGGGGAAGACAGAAGTTCAGCGCCGCCTACCATAGTGGGTTCCCAGTCAAAGACCACGGAGTTATCATTTTCACCGATAACCACGGCATCTCCGGCACGGGCACCGGATTTAAAGAGTTCGTCCTCAACCCCCAGTTTTGCCAGGCGATCCGCCAGGTAACCAACAGCTTCATCATTATTGAAATCGGTCTGCTGAATCCAACGCTCCGGTTTCTCCCCAATAACCCGAAAGAGCGGCTCCAAATTACGTTCTTCGCGGCGAATAATAAATTCTTGTTTTTTCTTGGAGCGGAAGCCCTGGGGGCGAATAACTGGGGCTTCAATCGTAGAATTATCTTCTTGAGTAACACGCTTCTGACGGTCTTCTTCCACAAGGTTTGCCATTGCAAAGATGAGCGGTTTAAGCCCTTCATGGGACGCCGTCGAAATTTCAAAAACTTTGTACCCCATGTTCTCAAATTCAGGTCGCACGAAATCGGCAAGTTCACGCGCTTCAGGCACATCAATTTTGTTGAGAACAATAATCTGGGGACGATCATTGAGCGGCACAGTTACCCCAGCGGTGGGGTCTACCGCATAGTTTTCTAGCTCACCACGAATAACTTCAAAGTCGCTGATGGGGTCACGCCCGGGTTCTAAAGTGGCACAGTCAATCACATGCACTAGTGCGGAGGAACGTTCAACGTGACGTAAGAAGCGGTGGCCAAGCCCTTTACCCTCGGAAGCTCCCTCAATCAGACCGGGAACATCCGCAACGGTGTACCGAACATCACCTGCCTGCACAACACCCAAGTTTGGGATAAGAGTGGTAAAAGGATAGTCAGCGATTTTAGGCCGAGCCGCAGAGATAGCAGCAATCAGCGAAGATTTACCGGCTGTTGGGTACCCATCAAGCGCAATATCTGCAATGGATTTGAGTTCTAGGACAATATCGGTTTCTTCCCCCGGAATACCGAGGAGTGCGAAGCCGGGTGCTTTACGTTTAGTGGATGCTAACGCAGCGTTTCCAAGACCGCCCTGGCCACCTCGTGCAGCAGTATATTCGTCACCCACATGCAGCAGATCGGCAAGCACGTTGCCGTCACGATCTTTGACGACGGTTCCCTGAGGTACGGTAAGCACTAGGTCTTCGCCGTTGTAGCCGTGGTGCATATCGCCGCGGCCGATATCTCCATTGGGAGCGTGTTGGTGCGGGCTGTGATGATACTCCAATAGTGTGGTGGTTTGGTTATCAACACGCAAAATCACGTCCCCGCCGTTACCGCCGTTACCGCCGTTGGGGCCGCCGAGAGGCTTGAATTTTTCTCGACGTACAGAGACACATCCGTTGCCTCCGTGACCACCGGATATATGCAGGACCACGCGGTCCACGAATTCTGCCACGGGTGCTCTCCTTCTGGTAAATTCCTGGTTCGCACAAGCCTGAAATACACGAGATTGCTTGAGCTTGGCGAGGGGCGCATCCTCAAGTAGATGCGGAAAATCTTATGGTAAGAGGGGGTAGACTTTCGCCTACCCCCTCTTCCTAGCGTGAGCGAGTTTTACTCAGCTGCTGCCAGGATGTTAACGACCTTGCGGCCCTTGCGGGTACCGAATTCGACGGTGCCTGCTGCCAAAGCGAACAGAGTATCGTCGCCACCGCGACCAACATTCAGGCCGGGGTGGAAATGGGTGCCGCGCTGACGAACAAGGATCTCGCCTGCATTGACGGTCTGACCGCCGAAGCGCTTAACACCGAGGTACTGGGGGTTCGAGTCACGACCGTTGCGGGTGGAGCTTGCGCCCTTCTTATGTGCCATTCTGTTTTCCTACCTTAAGGTTTGTATCCGGTGGTTAAGATTACGCGTTGATTGCGGTGATCTTAACGGTGGTCAGCTCAGCGCGGAAGCCCTGACGCTTCTTGTAACCGGTCTTGTTCTTGTACTTCTGAATAACGATCTTCGGACCGCGCAGGTCTTCAATCTTTTCAGCAGTTACCTTGGCGGAAGCCAGGGACTTTGCGTCAGCGGTGATCTTGTCACCGTCAACGAGCAGCAGTACGGGCAGCTCGATGGTGCTACCGGGTTCACCTGCAACACGGTCAAGGGTAATTTTGTCTCCGACAGAGACTTTTTCCTGGCGGCCGCCAGCGCGTACAATCGCGTATGCCACTTTGGGACTCACTTTTCTCGACATCTTGCTTCTTCGTATCTCACACGTGCAGACAGCCTACGCTTTCATTGCTGTGCGCTCCACGGGTATCTTATCTCTCTTGGCGAGTAATAAGGAGTGGATGCGACCCGCGCTCCTTGTGGGATTGCCCAGTTGGATGCGCGCTCGGTCTGCCGGTGGTGTCTTCCGGAAGTCCTCACTATGGGAAAAACCAGAAGCGGTATCTCCCGCTGACCCTGCGTCGATAGGGCTTCACTGAGATAAATACCAATCGTTAAGGATACTGTATGCGCGGGGTCATGCGCAATTGTATCCCTAAACTATAAAATAACGTTGGCAATACAGCTTCTAGTCCTGCATTGCCAACGTTATATTCATCATCTACGGCAAGGAATCATATACGGTTAGCCTTCCTTACCAACCCGCTTAATATCTGCAGCAGAAACACCGATACCGAAGAGAGTCGGAGCCTCAGATTCGACGGGTGCTTTCGCATCTGCCACAGAAGCCGAAGCCACGACCGAACCGTGAGCCGACTCGGTGGCGTCCACCGTCACGACCTTCGACTGCGCTCCCGCCGACGAAGCGGCTCGACGGGAGCGACGTTTACGCGGTGCAGATGAAGCAGCTGGCGCAGCTATCTTCTGCTGAGAACCATCTTTATCATTCTGAGTCTCAACCGAGTTAGAGGCAGATCCGCCGGGGGTAATCACACCGGACACACGCGGCGCACCGCCAATAACACCGCTTACACGGGGGGTCGAAGCTGACTCTTCCGCACGTTGCTCCTGCCCTCGACCTGAACGCTCCTTCTCAGAGGAACGGCGCGAACGGCGGCGCTTACGTGGGCTCTCGTGCACATCTTCAACCTGCAGATTCTCACGCTCGGCGCGAGGCGACTTCTGCTCTGCTGAAGACTGGTCACCTTGATTTGACTTAAATCCACCGCTCTCGCTGCGGGTAATGCGGCCAGCCTTTTGTGAGGCACGAGCCTTCGCCTCTCCAGCGCGGATAGCCTCCGAACGGGAAGACTCGCGGGTAAACCGAGCATCATGTTCTGGGTTCAAATCACGATCGAATGCCCCAGCAAGCTGTTCCAATGTGAAGTCACCCTGCTCACCAATCCAATCGGTCTCGGTTACCTCAGCAACCTTGTCCTCACGGGATGAGACTTCGCGGTGTGCCTTCGCTCCCGCTTTGATGCCTTGAATCTCCTGCTCCAGCGAAAGCTCGGTAGTTTCGGTACGACGAGAGCGCTTACGACGTTTACGCTTCTTACGGTTTGCTTGGTCCTCAGCTTCAAGCTCGTCAGCCGAGTGCAAGGCTGCAGCAATAGAGGCCATAGCGTTGCGGCGCTCTGCCTTCTTCTCGTCCTTCTCTGAGTCCACGCCATCAGCGGCATCACGGGTATTATTGCGCGAAGCCGCTCGTGAACGCTTACGTTCGGTGCGCTCTTGACGGTGAATGAAATCGGAGGCACCGCCGGAACGTCCGCTTAACGGCTGATCGTGCACCAGCAAACCACGGCCACCGCATGAGTCACATTGCTCAGAGAAGACCTCAAGAAGACCTGTTCCCAAACGTTTACGGGTCATCTGCACAAGACCCAGCGAGGTTACTTCAGCAACCTGGTGCTTAGTGCGGTCACGCCCCAGACACTCGATCAGACGACGCAGCACAAGATCACGGTTTGATTCAAGCACCATATCAATAAAGTCGATAACAATAATGCCGCCAATATCACGCAGACGCAGCTGACGCACGATCTCCTCTGCCGCCTCCAAGTTATTCTTGGTGACGGTCTCTTCAAGGTTACCGCCGCTACCGGTAAATTTACCGGTGTTAACATCTACCACGGTCATAGCTTCGGTACGGTCGATCACCAAGGAACCCCCCGAAGGAAGATATACCTTGCGGTCTAGTGCCTTCGCCAGCTGCTCATTAATGCGGTAATGGTCGAAAAGATCATCTTCGTCCTCCCACTTCTGCAGGCGTGAGAGCAGATCAGGAGCAACATAGGTCACGTAGGCCTCAATAGAGTCCCATGCGCTCTGGCCCTGCACGATCATAGAGGTGAAATCCTCGTTGAAGACATCGCGCACGGTCTTAATCATCAGGTCAGGTTCCTGATAGAGCATTTCGGGGGCAAGCACCTTGCGGGAATTCGCTTTTTCCTGAATCTCTTCCCACTGCGCGCGCAAGCGATTAATATCGTGGGTCAACTCTTCTTCGGACGCGCCTTCCGCTGCAGTACGCACAATCACACCCGCGCCATCGGGCAGCTTATCCTTCAAAATCTTTTTGAGGCGTGCACGCTCAGTATCGGGGAGCTTACGCGAAATACCGGTCATTGAGCCACCGGGAACATACACCAGGAAGCGACCGGGAAGCGAAACCTGACTCGTCAAACGCGCGCCCTTATGACCGATTGGGTCTTTGGTCACCTGCACCAGCACGGAATCGCCCGGTTTAAGTGCATTCTCGATCTTGCGGGGTGCACCGTCAAGACCGGTAACATCCCAGTTCACTTCACCCGCATAGAGAACAGCGTTACGACCGCGCCCAATATCGACGAATGCTGCCTCCATGGACGGAAGAACATTCTGCACTTTGCCAAGGTAAACGTTCCCAATCAAGGAATCCTGCTGGGTTTTAGAGACAAAGTGCTCTGCCAGCACGCCGTCTTCGAGAACTCCAATCTGAATGCGCCCCTCTTTTTGGCGCACAAGCATCTGACGATCTACTGACTCGCGACGCGCCAAAAACTCTGCCTCGGTCACGATGTGACGACGGCGACCCAGCGACCGGGACTCGCGGCGGCGCGCACGTTTAGCTTCAAGACGGGTAGAACCACGCACGCCAGTCACGGTGTCAGAAGCATGAGAATCTGCAAGGCGAGGAGTGCGGACCTTGGTAACGGTCTCAACCTCATCGTCGGCGTTACCTTCAATTTCTATATCTTCGGTTCCACGACGGCGACGGCGACGGCGGTGACTCGTCACCTCAGCTTCAGCTGCTGCCTCTTCACGACGGCGCTCCATACGGTCGCGGCGCTCTTGTTCCAAACGCTCGGCACGCAAACGCTCACGCTCCACAGCAACCGCAGAAGCAAGCTCAGAAAGCTCAGTGGGTTCGGGCGAATAGAATAGAGGCATAGCGCCCGGGCGCACCGATTCGCGCAACTGCGCAATCTTCTCATTCTGTACGTCACGCAAAGTTTTTGCTGGCTCCGCCGTTTCCTCTTCGTCTGACTCTTCATCTTCGAATGTGCTGGCAGCGCTCTCTTCGTCTGTCGGCTCAGAAGTCTCAGCTTCATCCTCTTCAGCGTCGTAGGTCGCTTGAGGCTCAGAGTCTTCATCGTTCTCTGCCACTAATTCCTCTGACTGGATGGTATGAGGTTCTTCAGCTTCTTCGGTGTTTTCTTCCGAAGATATAATGGCTGTCTTATCTTCTTGAGCAGCTTCTTCAGTCTGGGCTTCTTCACGGCTATCAGAGACAGGCTCTGCTACCTCAGCCTGTTCGGCAAGTTCGGACACCTCAGTGTCCACTTCGGGAGAGGCAAGGTTTTCGGCAGAAGAATCGCGGGTTTCAGTTTTCTGAGATTTGGGTTGGGGCATAGTTTCATCAGCTGATGCTGCAGACTCGTTGGCTTGGGTAAAAAGAGTATCAAGAGTGTTCGCTACTTCTTCGGCAGAGGCCGCAGCCACAGTCTTCCTTGGTGCAGGGGCATGCTTAGCCTTCTGATTGCGTAAATCCGTTAACCCAGCCGCAACAGCGTCTTCGGGCGTGGGTTCAGCAACTTTCTTAGCGCGCGATGAGTTTTTACGACGCGATGCTGCCGATACTGCAGATTCACTACCCTTCAGGGAATCTGCCTGCTTTTCAACCCGGGTATTATTTTTTTCCTGATGAGTTCTCATCATCTCGCCGGAGATATCTTGTTTATCAGCGAGAGAGATCATGTCAGCAAGAACATCCATATTCATGCTAGATTGATGGGCGTTCTTTTCGTCAGCCATTCTTTTCTTTCTTCTTCCTTCAAGAATTTTACGCCGCATCGTAAAATTCTCTGCATCAACGCGTTAGCGTGTCATAAGCCTAGTTACCAAGAAATACGTGGCTCAAGCCTGCTCTTTGTGTCTGCCTTCGTTTGCTTCCGGGCGTACAAGACGGCGAGCACGAAGCCGACTTACTCCGCAAATACGGCGGATGCGTTTCTTCATGATGTTCTCGGCCAGTATGTTTAACCGAGATGTCACTAAGATGCCAATGCCTGGGGTCATCATCCGATAACGTCTTATCTGAACTTTTGCTATGACGGATGCGCGTGCACGTTCTCTCGATCAATATACTGGGTATCTTTTATGCGTGCGGGGCATAAAAACGTACCGCTCATCATTATACCGTGTGCAATCCAGAACACCCTATACATGCATAAAAAGCGCAACGTTGGTGTGACCAACATTGCGCTTATCACGAGAGTAAAAACCTAGCCGAGACCTAGTTCAGCATCACGTTTTTCGCGTGCTTTCTGCGCCAGTTTTGGGTTACTAGGCAGATACTCTGGCCCGGAACCTGTGGCAAAGGGAATACCGAGGATGAAAGCGAAAGGAGCTGCGATCAGTAAAATAACCCACACCATCGAGAACTTTCCTGCGGTCAGAAAGAGTAGCGCCGCCAAAAAAATTACTGCTGACGCCAGCATCAATGTTGTGCCAAAGCCTTTCACGGATTCTCCTCGGTGATTGAACAATAACGCTACGATTATACGCCTCTTCTTAAAAATTTCGATGGCGTAGCTTGACAGAAGCACACATGTCGGCGCCTCTTTCCCCTATGATATTGAACAACCGCCACAGAATGAACGCAAACAAGATAGAGGAAAATTATGACCGAAAAGACCCTAATTCTGATAAAGCCTGACGGTGTTGAACGCGGGCTTATTGGCGAGATTTTGAGCCGCTTTGAGACTAAGGGTTACGTGATTGAAGGACTGAAAATGCTTCAGCCCACCGAAGAACTTCTCGCCCAGCACTATGCTGAGCACGCAGGCAAGCCTTTCTATCGTTCCCTCGTGGATTTCATGGTTTCTGGTCCCGTGGTCGCCGCTGTTCTCAGCGGAGATCGTGTAATCGAGGGTGTACGTACAATGCTGGGGACCTCAGACCCAACGACGGCAGCACCGGGAACAATTCGTGGAGATTACGGACGTGATTGGGGTGAGGGTGTGCAAAAGAACCTGGTGCATGCCTCAGACTCCCCCGAATCTGCAGCCCGTGAGATTGCTCTTTGGATGTCTTAGAGTTGAAACCATATAACAGTGAGGGTGGGTCTTCCATAATCTTCTGGAAGGCCCACCCTCACTTTTTGTACTAGAAAAATTAGCGCATCATATTCATGATCACATCGAAGAAGCGGATCACAATAATCCCAAAGATGAGAATGAGCACCAAGGTGATAGTAAACCAGCTCCACGTACCGATACTCTCACGAATATTTTCAGGGGCAGGAATAACGCTATGAGAAATATTGCGTACCGTCACTTTTATGAACATGGTAATCGTCATAACCCACACGATCATACAGAAAAGGCATAGGGCGTTAATATGGAAGGTAGTCTCAAACCAGAGCCAGAAGACAAACGCCGTAGCGAGCGCTAAGCCGATGTTGGTGGCTACCCAGAACCATTTTTTGAAGGTAGCTCCTGCAAGCATGGAGGCGGCTATCGTCATAACGATGGAGAACCCTATGAGTCCGATGAAGGGGTTGGGGAATCCAAAGGCTTCAGCTTGCGGGGTACGCATCACGGTGCCGCAGTTAAGAAGGGCGTTGATGTCGCAGACCGAGGTATGCCCCGCATCCACGAAAATCTGAAGGCGCTCAAAAACAAGGGTTGCCGATGAAGCTAGGGCTATAGCTCCCGTCATAAAGAGCCAGATCGCTAAGGAACGCTCCGATCCTTCTGCCGTATCTCGCTCACGAGAGGAAACCTGGGAGTCTATAACATCTTTAGATAGTAGATCGTCGGTTTCCGATGTTTGCTCAACGGCACCCATGTGCTGCTCCTTTACATATACCTGTTTATCGGTGATAAGTGACGCATCATACCGCAGCCGCAGTATGATGCGTTAAACCCTTTGTAGCTATCCTAACGTGTTCGGCGCCTAGGGTTAAGTTTCTCGCCATAAAGACAGGGATTTTTATACCTATATCTTGGTGTTGCCAGCGATCATGGCATAATCGCCTGTATCGTTGCTTACTCACTCTCATGTAAGTTTTTACGCTCCCATTCTTCTTGTTCGGCGGCGCGTATTTCGTTTTCGGCATCGATGCGGGTACCGGCGTGTAGCGCATACCACCAGCAGGCAACAAACGGGATTGTTACCACGAGCGAGAAGGGTAACGCAATGACTGAGGCAAGAAGCATGGTGCCTTGAAGCACCCAACCAGCCGAGTATCCCCACGGTTTCATCAGCTTAGCGGGTAGGAATATACACGCACCGGCAAGAACTAAACCTGCAACCCAGATTATAATTTTTACAGTGCTCGGATCGTTGAAATGAAGTCCGAAAACGGCTAGTGTGCCGAAGAAAATCGTGAATGCTTCGAGTACCAAAATGGTGGAAGCAAACATGACTTTCGTAGAACGTGGTTTCTTAACCGTCCCGGGCTTCCATTCCCGTTGAGCGCGTGTCATAAACTGCTTTTTTGCCATATGGTCTTAGCTTTCCTCAGGATTATCGGTGCCGTCTGCCAGAGGCAGTCCCAATGAGTCTTCTAACGGGATTTCACGAGGTTCCTCCCCCGCTAGTTCAGCCATAATCTCGCCGAATAGTTCATCGGAATCGGTTTCTGCAGCCTCAGCGAGTTCTTCAGGCTCAGCGTTGTGCTGTGCAGTGGATTCTTGGGCGGGTTGTGCCAGCAGGGTACGCGCCTCCCCAATGACCGTGACCGATCCTGTTACCAACACACCAGCAGATTCCTGCTCAAAGAGGGCGTTTTCCATAGCGGTGGCAAGAGCCTCATCCAAGTGGTCACATACCGTAATAATGTCTTCGTCGAACCCGGCGTCGAGGGCGATCTCTTGAAGTTCTTCCGGGGCAATGGCTCGGGAAGAATCTGAGGCAGAAAGATACAACCGGAAGGTAGCATCGGTTGAGTCTACGTATTCTTCACGAAGCACTTCAAAAATACCGAGAGCGTCTTTTTCGCCTAGAATACCGACGACTGCATGCACATGGGACAGTTCAAATGCCTCTTTAAAAGCCGTAGATGCGGCGCGCACCCCATGCGGGTTATGAGCGGCATCAAGCACCACCAAAGGCTCGCTACGAATCATCTCAAGTCGCCCCGGTGAACGTACCTGAGCAAATCCGGCGAGTACTACATCTCGCGCAAGGGCACGATCCCCACCGAAAAATGCCTCGACTGCGGCAAGAGCTAATGATGCGTTCTGCCCCTGGTGCTCACCGTGTAGGGGGAGCTCAATCTCAGGGTATTCTCCTGCTAAACCTCGGAGAGTCAAAAGCTGCCCGCCGACCGCGCGGGCACGCTCAACCACACCAAATTCAACACCTTCGAAGGCGTACTTGGCGTTTTGCTTACGAGCAGTATCAAGAAGTATGGTCGCTACTTCAGGGTCTTGCGCCGCAGAAATAAGGTATCCGTCGGGTTTAATAATCCCGGCTTTTTCCGTTGCAATCTCAGCCAGGGTATCCCCCAGCATATCGGTATGATCAAGGCCAACGGGTGCCACGACAGAGACAATACCGTCGGCTACATTCGTAGAATCCCACGAACCACCGATCCCGACTTCTAGAATCACCACGTCCACGGGCTCATCGGCAAAAATAGCGAAAGCAAGCACGGTGATGGACTCAAAGAACGTAAGTTTTGGTTCTCCGCGTGCAGCAAATTCTTCGTCCACAAGAGTGAGGTATGGCAAAATTTCATCCCAAACGCGCACGAACGTGGCATCAGGCACCAGTTCACCGTTAATGCTGATGCGCTCAGTAACGCTTTCGAGATGCGGGCTAGTAAAACGCCCGGTGCGCAGATCATGAGCCAACAAAAGCGATTCAATCATGCGGGCGGTACTGGTTTTACCGTTAGTTCCAGTGATGTGGATGACCGGGGCGGCGCGGTGCACATCCCCGAGGATTTCAACGGCCCGGCGAACCGCATCCAGCCGGGGAGCCATCTTATTTTCGGGGGCACGTGCCAGCAATTCACCGTAGACGCGTTCAACCCCTTCGGGGTCTGGGATTGCCGGGTAGCTCATCTCGCTCATAGTGTTCTTTCTTTGGATGGTATCAAGCTGTGCGGCACAGCGTCTTTACCAGGATTCTGCCTTATGTACAGATATATGTTTGGGTGTATAGCCGCCCCAGCACGGTACATACCGCGGTGTGTTATATGTGCTGGGGCGGCTTAGAGGCTATATTGCCTCTATTCTATGCTGCCTTTGCGACCGTAATGGTCAGGCTCTCGCCCTCCGTGAGGTCCAGGGAAACCGCCAGGGTCTCGCCAGTGACCAGTTCCTCGTGGGTGCGCAGAGCCTCCAAGGTCTCCTGCGGGGCACTCACCGTTAGGTTGATGCGGTCAGAGACATTCAGTCCGGCATCTTTACGGGCCTGCTGAATAGCGCGAATAGTATCGCGGGCAATACCTTCCGCCACAAGTTCATCGGTTAATTCGATGTTCAGCACTAGGAAACCGCCGGGCAGCACGGCTGCCGCTTCACGTTCGGTACCATCGTCCGAGGAAGCTACCACGGTTGCCAGCTCATATTCGCCGTCAACTAATGCAAGTCCGCCGTCGATGGTGTCGAAAGCAACGGTCACGGTACCGTCTTCGGCGATTGTCCAATCGCCAGATTTTGACGCCTTAATGGCTGTCTGAACCTGTTTACCAAGGCGAGGACCTGCGGCACGGGCATTCACCTTCAGCTGTTGCGAGATACCGTAGTCGGCAGGGTTAGCGTCTTGTGCATTCACGAGGATAACCTCACGCAGGTTCAGCTCGTCCTTCACAATCTTGGCGAAGTAATCGGCACCCTTAGCACCGAATGCGGTTTCCAGCTGTGCGAACTGCTCGTTGGCAATGGCCGCCGTGAGCGATTGCAGAGGCTGACGCACACGGATCTTCTTCTCTTTACGCAGAGAAGACCCTACAGAGCATACCGCCCGTACGGTTTCCATGAGCGAAAGCAGCTCAGATTCATCAGCAAAGTCTTCAGCGATAGGCCAGTCGGCAAGATGTACCGAACGCTCGCCGGTCAGGCCACGGTAGATTTCTTCGGTCGTGAGCGGCAGAAGTGACGCCGCTACCTTTGATACCGTCACCAAAGCAGTGTACAGGGTATCGAAGGCATCGGGGTCTTCATCAAAGAAGCGTTCACGCGAGCGGCGCACATACCAGTTGGTGAGCGCATCAGCGTAAAGACGCAGATGCTCGCAGGCGCTCCAGATATCGTAAGAGTCCATGTCTACGGTAACCTGCTGTACCAGCTCCCGGGTTTTGCCCAAAATAAAGCGGTCCATCACATGCTGCGAATCGTACTTCACCTGTGCCGTATATCCCGCACCTTTGTTGGCAGCATTCGCATAGAGAGCGAAGAAGTGATAGACGTTCCAGAGCGGAAGCATCACCTGTCGTACCCCTTCACGAATCCCCTGCTCGGTCACAATCAGGTTGCCACCGCGCAGAATCGGCGATGACATGAGGAACCAGCGCATAGCGTCTGAGCCGTCGCGGTCAAGAACTTCAGAGACATCCGGGTAGTTGCGCAACGACTTTGACATTTTCTGCCCGTCAGAACCAAGCACGATGCCGTGGCTGACAACATTCTTGAAGGCAGGGCGGTCAAATAGTGCGGTCGCCAAAATATGCAAAGTGTAGAACCAACCGCGGGTCTGACCAATATACTCAACGATGAAATCCGCCGGATAGTGGTTCTCGAACCAGTCCTTATTCTCGAAGGGATAGTGAACCTGCGCATACGGCATCGATCCGGAGTCAAACCATACGTCCAGCACGTCTTCGACGCGACGCATCGTAGACTTACCCGTTGGATCATCAGGGTTTGGACGCGTCAGCTCATCAATATAGGGACGGTGCAGATCTGGCTTCCCCTCCTTGTTCAGCGGCAGACGACCGAAGTCAGCTTTGAGTTCTTCGAGCGATCCGTAAACATCAACACGAGGATAATTTGGATCGTCCGAAACCCAAACGGGAATAGGAGAACCCCAGAAACGGTTGCGCGAAATTGACCAGTCGCGAGCGTTCTCAACCCACTTACCAAACTGCCCGTACTTGACATTTTCGGGAATCCAGTTGATCTGCTCGTTCAGCTCAGACATGCGGTCTTTGAACTCGGTCACCTTCACATACCAAGAGGTAATGGCGCGGTAGATAAGAGGATTACGACAGCGCCAGCAGTGTGGGTAGGAGTGCACATAGGATTTCTCCACGATGAGCGCACCATCTGCCTTGAGAGCATTAATAATGGTGCGGTTTGCCTCGAAAACCTGAACTCCGGCGATACCCGCAAGCGCGGTAGACCCCGAGGGGCTAGGTTGTTCAAATAAGGGAATGAACTTGGCGCCTTCATCTACCGAAAGCACTACGGGAATATCGTAGGATTCACAAACTTTCTGGTCGTCTTCACCATAGGCGGGTGCCTGATGAACGATACCGGTACCATCGGTGGTACTTACGTAATCGGCAACGAGAATCTGCCATGAAGTTCCTGTGCCCCATTTCTCGGCATCGGCGAAGTAATCCCACAGCGGAGTGTAACGCACGCCTTCTAGTTGGGAGCCGGTGTAGCGCGCTGTGATGGCGGCTGCCGCATCCTCGGCGGGGCTCTCCCCTGCATACCCGAGGTCTTTCGCATAGGTTCCCAGCAGATCAGCGGCAATCAGGAAGCGCCGTCCACTGAACTCCCTGGCACCGGGAACTACGACGTATTCAATGTCGGGTCCGACGGCGAGCGCCTGGTTGGTGGGTAAGGTCCAGGGGGTGGTGGTCCAGGCAAGCGCCTCAACGCCTGCCAGTTCAGCGACAACGTTTTTATTGGCAGCGAGCGAGTCGTCCGCGGTGAGAGCGAAAGCTACCGTGACGGTCTGATCCTGGCGATCCTGATAGACGTCGTCATCCATGCGCAGCTCATGGTTCGATAACGGGGTTTCGTCTTTCCAGCAGTACGGCAGAACACGGAACCCTTGGTACGTGAGTCCTTTATCGTAGAGACGCTTGAACGCCCAGATCACGGATTCCATGTACTCAACGTTGAGGGTCTTATAGTCGTTCTCGAAGTCCACCCAACGCGCCTGCCTGGTAACGTATTGTTCCCATTCGTTGGTGTATTTGAGCACGGAGGCGCGTGCGGCATCGTTGAAATTATCGATGCCCATCTCTAGGATTTCTTGTTTATCGGTCATACCGAGCTGTTTCATGGCTTCAAGCTCGGCAGGCAGACCATGAGTATCCCAGCCGAAGCGGCGTTCTACTTTATGCCCGCGCTGAGTTTGGTAACGTGCTACAAGGTCTTTCGCGTAACCAGTGAGCAGGTGCCCGTAGTGCGGCAGACCATTTGCAAATGGAGGGCCATCGTAGAAGACGAATTCGTTATCGCCGTGGGGCCCGGCTTCGCGGTTATCGATAGATGCTTGGAAGGTTCCGTCTTTCTTCCAATAGTCGAGTACAGCTTCTTCGAGCTTGGGAAATTTAGGTGATGCGCTTACACCGTAGCCTGAGGTTTCAAACGCGCTCACCTTGGGGTAGATATTTTCTGACATGCAGTGCGCCCTATTTCTGTTCAGATTCCCGCCATTAGGTACGTGAACCGCACCCTTTGCCGAGGATGGACAAACGGGTGCAAGGACGCCTTCATCGTGCGCCCCTCATGGAGCGTATATGCTGGCGCGGTACCACCTTGCTTACTGATACAGACAAACGCACCGACCTCCCCCGGGGCTATGAACTGTTCATCAGGAACGTCCTTACGCCCCCGGAGAGCGGCGCGTTGAGCGAGTATCAGTCGCTTATTAACAGCTGTATCGGGCTTAACCGTCCGGGTCTACTAAGACTGCATCTGTTCCGCTAAGGCGCCCCTCGCCGCAGCGAAAAGGTGGGGTCCCGCAGGTGCGGTCTGTTCTTCCGAATTGCTCGCCGGTGATCGCCGGGTCTTTGCAAACATCTACATTCTATGGGGTTTGCAGCTACGGGTGCAAGCTACAAAAAACCCAATTTTTACCCGCCTTCAGACTCTCTGTGACGCATCTCGGGCGTGTCGTAAATGCATGTTTTTACAGATATACTCAATGTTTTCATACACTTTCAGTTGAATATTAACCCTCGACACTAGATATTGGGGTCATTCTTGCCAGCATCCACTAAATATGCATTTTTACGTGCTCTGTCAACGAAAAAATTTTCGTTTATCTAGCGTTTATACAGCACATGGGACGTCCTGTTTCTCTGAAGAACACGCCCAGAATGCTGTGGGAAAGTTCACGGGTCTCCCCACATCGACTTCCTTCCTCAATGATGCACTTCTGACCTTCCGCATCAGTTCGGCACCCCCTCTGAAATAAGGGGTTATTGAGTCTGAAAAACATAGATTTTTTAACAGAAGTCCCTAGCCCCTGAAGGCTCTGCTCGGGTAAGTGTAGCTCGCGTTCTTCATGTGCACGGCAAGCAGAGTCGTCTCGGTTGCTAATTCGGGAAGCCCCAGAATCTCGGAATTCTCCATAGAAAGCAATCCGTTATGTTCTATTAGCAATAACTTTTGGGGTTATGAAACAGAAAACATCTTTGCACGATATTTACACTTCCCTCTAGATAGGAAGAGGTGACGGATTTTAGACTGGATTACATGAAGAAAACCCGTACGCGATCCGCCGGAACACCGCTGTTTATTGGAGCCGCTATCGCAGGTTTATTGCACGCTGCACCCAGCTTTTATTGGATGTGCGGCGGGATGTGGCTGTTAGATACCGTGGGGCCGATGGCTGTCGAACTACAGCAAGAGGGTAACGTTCCGGTGCGGTTTTTACTGGCTGCCGTGTTTATCGCCAAAGTTACGGGCGCACTTGTGCCGCTTATAGACCATCTACGACCACCTGCGCACGCATGGGTTCGCATTGTTTCTTGGGTTGGCGTTTTAGTGCTTATAGGCTGGGGCGGCCGTGGGACTTTTGCGGGGTGGCAGCGTGTAGTAACTGGTCAAGCTTCCCTAAGCAACCCGCTCATAGCCGGGCATACCTACCTATGGAGTCCCCTTTTCCTCATTTGGGGACTGCTGCTGTGTGGGGCGTTATTCGTCTCGCGCGCTCGCCGCCAGAAAGTGCCGTCAACAGGCTAAAGACCACTTGGCATATGACGTTAAGAGATGTTAAAGGCTCTGCCACATCGCTACTACATATAACGTTTTGGGTAGAAATGGAGGATTAAATTCCCTCGGCAGAAAGCTTCTTAATGTATCCGGTTAGTTCAAGGAATGTACAGTCGAGGATTTTTACATAATTATTATCTTCTGGCTCCCCGAAAGTATTTGGGGAGCCAGAAAAATTTTTGAAAATTACTTTAGAAAGTTCTGTGGATAAAACCGTAAGAGTAATGTAGCTAGGTAGCGGAGGAAGAGCTGTTGCCACTTTCAACAAGCTGAGGATATTTTTGCTTCAGATAGGTATTGGTTACGTACTTCCAGGACCCACCATCATAGATAGTCACCATGTAGATGTTATCCGCTGTATCTGCTGGCTGGTCTGCCACTTCTTCCTTACTAAGGTGTGCTTTATAGGCTTCAAATTTTTCACCATAATTCCAAGCAACAGCCACGATATCGGATTCGAACACTACCGTAGGCCTTTTATCAAGAATCCAACACTTGAGGTCGTACCCTTCCATCCAGCCACCGCCGTTATAAATGTCACGATACAAGTCAAATTGTGGTCGAAGATTCGGATCATCTTCATGGCTGAGTTTCTTCGCATATTCAGAATTTCCGGTAAGAACCGCGTACAGGAATGATGCCTCATAGGCGGCAAGAGCCTTATATGAGCCGTCCAGGGTCTTCTGGCGTATGGCATTCTCGTCAATATCAGGTTCGGGAACGTTCTTTGCAGGCTCGGTGTTGGTTGCGGGAGTATAACCGCCTTTATCTTTAGTCGGAAGTTTTATGTCTCCCACATATTTATTCCAGTCAGCAACGAACTTTGCGTACTCTTCCGGTGAGGTCGAGTCGCTGGGTGAACTTGTTGACGAAGCGCTAGAGCTTGAAGAGGATGAGCTGTTGCTCGGCGAGTTTTGAACACTCTTGACGGAGGGAGCGCATCCGGCGAGGGTTGCAATCCCAAAAGCCCCAAAACCAATAAGAGTAGCGCGACGTGAAGGAGTAGAGGTGAAAGTGGTGTATGGCGAATTCATTGGTTTTCTCTTTTCAGTATGCGTATGTTTTTGAGTGATTACTCTGCACCGTAACAACCGCGTCTGAAAAGACCCTGAACTTTCGTACCCACAACCTGAGAGTAGCCTAAAAGTTACAGAACAAAATTCTAAGAATTAGACCTGTAGGTAAATATCGCCGTCTCGCACTTCTAGAGGGTACACACCGATCGTATAGTCAGCGCCTGAGACACACTCACCCGTAGTGAGATCGTATACCTCTTTATAAAGAGGCGAGGCGATAGTTGAGTGCCCGTCTTTCTCTCCAACAATGCCGCGAGCAATCACAAGAGACTGACTATTAGGGTCACGATGATCGCATGCATAGTACCCATACTTAGTCTTAAAAATTGCATACTGCTGTCCGTCAACGAGGGCAACTTCGCCCCAATTTTCTTCGAGTTCACTTTCGGGACAGATGCGAACCCAGGAAGATGCTACGGCGGCATTTTCAGTCATACGGCTCTACCTTTCGACAGGTGCTATCTATGCAACCGGTCACAGTCAAGAGCTACATATCAAATTAGCATAGACAGAAGGCGGCATACGAGAGCACAAGTATTTCTTGTGTGTTCTGTTTGGAGTCTACCCTATAAAAACCACGGATAAAAATATGACATACCTAAGCTACTAAAGGTCTGAAAAACCCTTAAAACACAGCACTTTAGGGAGTTTAGGCTTACCTAAAACAACAATCCTTAGGGTCAAAAACACCCATTAATCCCTAGATATTTCAAGGAATTTCCTTAAAATTTTTCTCAAAAATACCGATTTTGGCACTTTCGTCGTATAGCCTCTGTGTAAGATAAAAACAGCGACTTTTTACAAGCAAGAATCTGCGTATAAAACAACATAATCCCACACTCTTGTTGTTCTGACTCAAGGTTTGTTCCGGGCTTTCCTGCATTGCCGGTTTCTAGAGGCAGGTCATTCTTTGCTGAAGTCGGTATACACACAACTAGGAAGGACAAATATGTCTCAGAACGGCCCTGGGAACACCGCCCGTAATATTCTGGTCGTCGGTGCAGGACCCGCAGCATGGCGTTTTGTACGCGCTTATCATGAAGGTGCCCAAGACGCTGGACGCGCCTCTGACACCATTACCGTTCTCAATGATGAACCGTATATTCCGTACGACCGCGTTGCTATCGAACAGCTTTTTAAAGATACCGGCAAAGACCTTACCCTTGGCGACCCAGCGCTCTGGGACGAGTCCACGATCAACCTGGTTAACAATACCCGTGGCGAATCACTCAACCGTGACTCGCGCGTTGTTAAAGGTTCAGACGGCGTAGACTACCCCTACGATGTGCTTGTATTCGCTACCGGTTCAAGTGCGGTGCGCATTCCGATTCCTAACGCAGATTGCGCCCATGTATTCCGCACCGCAGACGATGTTAAAAACATGGTCTCCGAAGTTGAACGGTTGCAGACTAAACTTGGGCGCGCACCGCGCGGTATTGTTGTCGGCGGAGGCCTTCTCGGGCTGGAAGCCGCAGAAGGTCTCAAAGACCTTGGTGCCGAACCCACCATCCTCGATGTTGCCCCATGGCTTCTCTCCGTGGAGGTCGATCAGGGCGGCGGTTACGCGGTTAACGCCCAGATCAAAGCAACCGGGATCGACATCGAAACCGGTGCGTTCATATCCGCTATCAACAAAGATACCTCAGGCGAGGTTATTTCGGTCTCCGTAGCAGATTCCACCTCGGACGAAGCCGTTATTCACCAAATTGATGCAGACCTCGTGGTCTTCGCTGCAGGTATTCGCCCCAACGATGAGCTGGCACGCGCCGCTGGACTAGAGACTGGCGAACGCGGTGGTATTCTCGTCAATAATGCATGCCACACAAGCGACGAGCATATCTGGGCTATCGGCGAAGTAGCCTGCGTACTTGGACGAACTTGGGGTCTGGTTGCCCCCGCCAACGCGATGGCGGATGCGGTCGCCAAGAATCTGCTCAACGGCAACGAAGATGCTCAGGTCGAAGAATTCGATATCGCCACGAAACTCAAATTCTCAGGCGTACAGGTTGCAGGCTTCGGTGACCGCCGCGGCACCACGGAAGGCTGCCTCGAAATTCTCTTCGCAGACCCCGCGCGCGGCATGTACCAGAAGATCGTGACCAGCGGCGACGCCAAGACTCTCCTCGGCGGCGTTTTCGTGGGAGACACCGCTCCTTTCGATTCCCTCAAGCCGCTGCTGGGACGAGAACTCCCGGCAGAGCCCAATGTGTATCTCACGGCGGCAGGTGGCGGCGACGGCATTCCTGATACAGAGCTGCCTGACGATGCCATTCTCTGCTCGTGCAACAACATTAGCTTCGGCGAAGTCCGTCAGGCAGTGGTTGACGGCAACCACGACGTACCCGCCCTAAAGGCATGCACCACGGCTGGCACCCAGTGCGGCTCCTGTGTGCCCATGCTACAGAAAACCCTCGAACAGCAGATGAAAAAGATGGGTATGACCGTCTCTAAGGCGCTGTGCGAACACTTCGATTTCTCCCGCGCAGAGCTTGCAGAAGCGGTACGCCTTACTAACCTCGACGACTTCGATTCGGTCATTGCACGCTTTGGGCACGGCGGCGACGGCTGTGCTATCTGTAAACCAACGGTCGCATCCATTCTTTCATCTTTCCGCAACTCCTACGTGCTCGATGCCGGTCGCGGCGGCCTACAGGAAACCAACGATCGTGCTCTGGCAAACATGCAGAAGAATGGTACCTACTCGGTTGTGCCGCGCATCCCCGCAGGCGAAATTCCCGCTAAGAAACTGGCCGTCATTGCTGCTGTTGCGGATGAGTTCAACCTCTACGTCAAGATCACCGGTGCGCAACGTATCGGTATGTTTGGCGCCCGATTGGAGCAGCTGCCCTACATTTGGGAGCGGCTGGTTGATGCTGGATTCGAATCCGGTCAGGCATACGGCAAGTCACTGCGTAACGTTAAATCCTGCCTCGGCTCAACCTGGTGCCGCTACGGTGTTCAAGACTCGGTGGGTATGGCCGTCGAGTTGGAGAATCGCTACCGCGGTCTGCGTTCACCCCACAAGTTCAAGTTTGGTGTCTCCGGCTGTAACCGTGAATGTGCTGAAGCACAGGGCAAAGACGTGGGCCTGATCGCCACCACCAACGGCTGGAACCTATACCTTGGTGGTAACGGCGGCGCGAACCCGGCGCATGGGCGCTTGTTCGTCAAGGATGCCTCCAGTGAAGAAGTTGTTCGTTACATCGACCGCTACCTCATGTACTACATCCGCACAGCGGATAAGCTACAACGCACTGCCCGATGGCTTGAAGACCTTGACGAAGAGCACGGTGATGGTTTGGCCCATCTGCAATCCGTACTCATCGAAGATTCTTTGGGAGTCTGCGAGGATCTGGAACAAGATATGCAGCGCCACGTGGATTCTTACCAGGACGAATGGGCTGCCACACTCAAAGACGAACGCCGTCTGCGCCGCTTCCGCGCCTTCATCAACGAGCCCGATGGCAGCGATGAAGCAGCGCACCTATTTGTTCTTGAACGTGAGCAGATTCGCCCAGCAACACCCGAGGAAATTGCTGCCGCAGAGAAGGGTGAAGGCAACACCGTGCTGGTGACGGGAGCGAAAATCCCAGTCGGCCCACCCAGCGCGCATAATCCTGTTCCAGCGAACGCCTAAGGACCCGCCCATGTCACCTAAAATTCCGCCGTTTCCACCGCGCGAATTTGCGACGATAGATGAGGTTCTAGCCAATATTCCGGCGGGTGTTGCTCAAGACGCGCCCTTAGTTCCAAGCTCCCGGGCAGATGTACCCGGTAAGGTGTACATCGCCGGGGGCGGTCCCGGTGCTCTCGATTTGCTGACTCTACGTGCCGTTCGAGCGCTCGGTGAAGCCGATGTCGTGCTGTTGGATCATTTAGCTCCACAAGAGCTTGCCGAATACGCTCCAAACGCCCTGATCATTGACGTGGGCAAAGTACCCGGTAAGCATGCGGTGCCGCAGTCACGCATCCAGCAACTCATGATTGACTATGCACTCGCAGGCAAAACCGTGGTGCGGCTCAAAGGCGGCGATCCATATGTATACGGTCGCGGTGCTGAGGAGCTAGATGCTTGTTTTGCAGCCGGACTGGATGCTGAGGTTATTCCGGGCATTACTAGCGCTATTGCGGTGCCCGCCCAAGCTTCTATCCCCGTGACTCTGCGTAAAGTATCGTCGATCTTTACTGTCGTTTCGGGCCATTCTGGGCTTGATGAAACCGATATACAAGCTGTTGTTTCAACGTTGCGCGCTCATGGTACCGTGGTGCTTCTGATGGGCGTGCGTACTCTGCCGGATACTATCGAGCAGATAATGTTGCGCGGTGTTGAAAGCGATATGCCGTTGGCCACTATTGAGAAGGGGTTCACGGACCAAGAGCGCGTTATCGTCACGACCTTGCAGCAGGCTCTTCAAGACTGCCGAGACGTTAAATCACCTGCTATTACAGTCATTGGTGAGGTCGTCTATTATGCACGCGACGACCGGCATCAGTTCATCAGTCATGTACATGAACGGCTGCGTGAGCAATCCACGTCTTGAGTTCTCTGCCGCTCAGAAACTTGCTCCATAGCGGATTGATTATCCGCTAATTCTGGCGCATACAACGTGGCTTCCGTCTTCGTTTTCCTAGTTGTCGAAGGCGGAAGCCATTTTATATGCTTTACCGTATTTGAGTATTATTCGGTAGCGGCGACCAACGCCTCGTCAAGACGAGATAGAGCGCACTGAGCAATAATACGTGCGGAGGCAATATCGTGAGAGGATACCAACGGTGCAGCCACTATAGTTGAAGCGCTAACCGCCTCGATATCACGTCTCATCTTTTTGGCAAAAAATCCATCTGCAAGCAGGTACGGGGACGCGAACCTTGGTTGCTCTTGACGAGCTATATCAATTATTGTCGGCTCAATTGCTGCGATAAAAGCGTTTCTGGTAGGTGTGTGAAGAACTTCTGCGAGCAAATCGGCGGCACGCTGCATATCTGCTCGCCCATCTTGGCGGGATGAGCCCGCAGCCCCTTGAACAATCGGTGGTGCGGCAGAACCGGTAGCTATTTTTTCATGCCATCCAACTTCCTCAAGCCGAGTTCGCTGAAGATGGGCAAGCCGCGCATCCGGCCCCAGAGAGGCAGCAATATGAATATCTTTAACTCCGCTGGTACGTGCAGCACGCCTTAGATCAACCTGGGTGTGAAATCCTGTGGACAGTAGAACCGGCACAATAGCACAAGGCTCGCCATCCGGTAAGGCTTGAGCGGCTTCATCTACACTCGGTGTCTGCACGTCTACATAAGCTTCGTGAACTTTATATTCTCGCCCATCAGATGTGCTTCGTTCATGAAGTAGCTTTTGAAGCTCAGCGCGCACGAGGGCAATCGCTTGGCGCCCTTCTGAAGAGTCGGTACCGTGGGAGGTCGCAAGAATATTGAGAACAGACATAGCTCAAGTGTACGCGTCTGAAAAACCCGACTCACCTATAAAGGTAATTACCACCTTATAGAAGGGCATAAAGAATGGGTACCCGTACGATGCGGGTACCCATCCTTGTACCTATTCACAACACACGGAATTCGTGTGCTTCCCTATGTGATAACCTGCGGACTACCGCAGAGGTTCTTATACGTTGTCTTTCTTACGACGACGAGCCGCAACGAGAGCGGTACCTGCCACCAGCGTTGAGCCGCCAAGCGTCGTGAAGAGTACAACGCCGTCAGCGCCGGTACGAGCCAGGTTACGCTTATTGGCTGAGGTAGTAGCTGCAGAGCTCGAGTTACTGTGCGCATTACCAGTATTGGCGTCCGGTTCAGCTTGTACTGCATCGCCTTCTGCAGATCCGTTCAGAGCAGCTGCACCGCCTTGTCCGCCGTTGTTGTGTCCAGCCTTCTTAGCGCCGGGGCGGGTTGCGGCGACGTTGGCATTGTTATCCTCACCACCGGGTGCCGGGTGCGAGTCATCAGAAACCATCGCTACTGTGTATGCCTGTACATGTTCTTCACCCTTGGGATTGCTAATCGCGACGATACCGTATGAGTACCCTGGACGCAGCTTTGCAGCTTCGACTTCCAGCTGTGCAGTGAACGAACCATCAACAATTTCTGAGGGTTTCACAAAGACGCTCTTGATGGCTTCGCCTTGTGCTTTACCTTCGCTATCCAATTCGAAGATAGTAACTTCAACGCCTTCTGAGACGTGTTCGCCGGTAAAACCAGTACCCCGGACTACAACGACGTTAGTTGCTGCATCGCCAGAGAAGTGTGCGCTATCGACACGCAGCGAAGCCTTATTCGCTACATCCATTGTGGTTTCTTCTGCAGGCGATGCAGAGGCAGGAGCTGAAGGAGTTGCGGAGGGGTTAGCAGATGCGGTCTCTGAAGCTTCAGCAGATGCACTGGAGGGGGTTGCACTAGATGATTCAGACGCGCTGGGAGCCTCGCTCTTCGCTGTATCAGTGGATGCGCTCGGTGTGGGAACCGCAGACTCTTGGGGTTTGGGAGTTACTGTCTCTGTAGGCTTAGGCGCCTGGGTATTCTCGGTTTGCGCCGGTGCGGCAGTCGAGGCGTCCTTCTTACTAGATTCCTGAGGAGCCGGGGCCTCACTCGTTACAGTATGAGCAACGCGGCGCTGCTTGAGCTCAACGATGGTACCTGCTACAAGGTGATCTTTACCGCCGGGGTTACTGACAGCAACAATTGCATAGCTCTTATTGCCTTTCAGTCTGCTTGAGCTGACGTTCACAGTGGCGGTAGCAGTACCATCAATGAGTTCTTGGGCAGAGACACGACCAGTTGCAAGAGGGGCGCCTACAGGGCGGCCTTGAGCATTTACTTCCTGAATGCGAACCTCTATAGAGCTACCAACGCGCGGACCGTAGAAACCGCTGACACGCACGGTGAAAGGGCTAAATTCGTTATCGGTGTAGATAGTGGCGGATTCAACAGAAACCTTAGGAGCGTTCTGGCGCCCCTCTGAGGTTTCATCACCCTCATTCTCAACCCCGATTACCTTTGCGCCGGGAGTAGCCTTTGAGGTTTTCTCGGTCTGTTCTGGGACGGCAGGGGTTTCAGACGGCTTAGTTTCAGGGGTTGAGGCTGAAGCAGTCTCAGAGGCGGTCGGAGATTCGGATTTTACCGGTTTTCCCTGTTCAGGCACCTGTGTAGAGGCCGCAGAAGCGGTTTCCTGAGTACCTGCCGGTTGAGCAGATGCGTTGGATTTTGCCCAAGGGATAGTCTGAAGCGGCAATGAGGAATTCTCATGTGTTGATTCAGTAGCGGAGGTATCTGAACCGGTCGAGTTGCCTGCTTCAGATGCAAAAGTAGCAGGAACATAGCTTAACGTTCCTGCTGTAATAACGGTCGCGGCGGCGAGTGCGTAGACACGGGTTGACTTCTTTGGAGCCATGTTTCCCTCTTTGAAGTTATGTGAGTTGAGCTACTGCATATTTCTGTGATGTGAGTGCCAGATTCAGTTACTCATTGACCCATCTCAATTTATCGGTGACGCCCTAACACTAGCATTCGTGAGGGGCTTGCAATGAGAAACTGTACCACCACCCCAAAAGTGTTACCAAATATTTATTTTTACCATTACTTAATCCACGTTAAAATCAGACCAATAGCGCATATATTACAAATATTGGAAGTAAACCTCAGGTTTCTCTTGAAGGAGTAATAAGAACGCCAGATACCGCGTGCGACACCTTAGTTTTGCACGCGGTATCTGTAACACCTCTTTAAATATCTACGAAGACCGGATGACCTTGAACTGGCTTGCCTGAGCAAGCGGGCGCAAAGTCACATGATCAAGATTGATATGGTGAGGGATATTCAATGCGAAAACTACTGTCTGAGCAACGTCCTCTGCCACCAAAGGGTTCTGTACCCCGGCATATACCTTTTCGGCAGCTTCCACAGACCCCAAGCGGTTCAATGAAAATTCTTCTGTATGCACCATACCCGGGCGAATCTCAATGACGCGCACATTGTAGTCAGCCTCCTCAAGGCGCAGAGCCTCGGTAAGTCCCCGAGCACCGAATTTCGCGGCGTTATACCCTGCACCTCCTTCATAACCGCCTTCGGCTGCTGTGGAGGTCAGGTTCAGAATACTCCCCTGACCGTGAGCCCTCAGTGCGGGAGCAAAGGCACGCACCGTATGTAGAATTCCGAGCACATTCAGGCGGTACATCGCAAGGTAGTCTTCCGGATCTCCATCAGTAACACGATCAAGACCGATCGCTCCCCCAGCGATATTAACCAGCGCATCAAGCTGTGAGTGCTCAGTTATGATCTGCTTTGCAGCTGCGTTTACTGCCGATTCATCAGTAACGTCACAGGTTATAGGATGCGCTCCGGTCTCTGCTTCAAGCGTGCGAAGACGTTCGGTACGGCGAGCAAGCGCATAAACCGTCCATCCGGTAGCCGTTAGCTGTTCAACTGTTGCACGACCGATGCCGCTGGAGGCACCTGTTACAACGGCAACTTTGCCTTCACAAGCGTTGGGGGCAAACGGGTTGGCAGGAATACGAGTATTGTCTAGCATCATGAACTTACCTTTCCGCGTCGGTGGTGAAAGTCTTGTTCATCTATGATGCCATACACAAAATTATCGTATAGGAAGATAGGCAATACGCGCTGACAGAGTCACACGCGCATCGCACATCTGCGGGATAGTAGATAGCATCATCGATTCTTCCCGCTCTCATGAACCCTTGCCTTTAAAGGTGCACAACGCAGTACTTTTAGCGTTTCCGCTGGGGAAAACCCCATTTAGAACGTTTACCGTCGCGAAAACCCAGACGATGCTCAAAATGGCGAGAGCTGCTGCCCGTCTTCGTAGTATCGGGAGGAACGGTTCCTGCTTTTGCTGACATGAGGTATAAAATCCCCGCTCCCGGCAAGAAAAGCACAAGCGGAAGTATCATATGCAGACGCTCTTCGTTGTATCCGGTTCGCGTTGTTAAATGCCAAACGCAAACCGCAACGATCGCGAGATGAAGAGCAAGTACCGTCATAACAGGAGCTGATATCTCAAACATGGAAGTCCCTTAAAAAGTTTTCCTGTGTGATATTCACCAGTCTACTCTTATGCGGTATCTTGTGATAGGGAATCGAGAGGTAACACACGATGAATAGATAAATACCTCACATAAGGCACGGAAACTACAGATATACCTATGGATCTTTTAGCATTTCGCTCTCGCAGCGCACAATGCGATGCTCTCTATACCCGCCGCGAGCAGCTTCGTACTCGGGCCGAGCAAATCCGTGCAAGAACGCGTCGCCCCTGGAGCTCCGATCTACATTTCCTCTTCGGGCAAACCTACCGGGACCCAAAGTTCTATCATTATTTTTCGCATCTTCCACGCCGAGAACAGCGCCGTTTTCTCTCCTCGCAACGCGAGCTTATTGCACGAGTTGAGCGTGCATTAGCAGAGTACGAAACACAGGCATATGGTGCGTGATAACCGATATTTCTACGCTACACAGGAATCTATACACTTACTCAACGTAAAAGCGCCAACCTACGCTATGCGATACACCGCCACAGCCCATAAAGTATGAGAAAATAGCCCCTATGGCTGAAAATACTCAGGGCTCGGACTCGCCCGCACAGATTAACGTTCCTGATCGTCCCGCGCTCGAAGGCCTCGAAGACAAACTCTCCGAGCGCTGGGCACAGCAGAAAACCTACGCCTTCGACGAGAACACGACGCGCGAACAGGTCTATTCGATTGATACCCCACCGCCGACCGCATCCGGCTCGCTCCATGTGGGGCATATGTTCTCCTACACTCAAACCGACGTCATCGCCCGCTACCAGCGTATGAGCGGCAAGAACGTCTTTTATCCTTTGGGTTGGGATGATAACGGTCTACCCACCGAACGTCGCGTACAAAACTACTACGGTGTACTGTGCGACCCCTCCGTTCCCGATAACCCAGATTTTCGCCAGCTGATTCCGCTCAAGGCCGATGGCTCACCCAAACCCGACCGCAGCCAAGCAAAGTGGCCACGTATTTCACGCAATAACTTCATTGAGCTATGTGAAGAACTCGCTGTTGAAGACGAGAAAGTTTTCGAGCATCTTTTCACAGCCCTGGGGCTTTCCGTCGACTGGTCCCATACCTACCGCACCATAGATGCGCATTCACGCAAAGTCTCACAGCTTGCATTCCTCAAAGACCTTGAGGCGGGTAATGCTTATATGGCGGAGGCACCGACTATGTGGGACGTTACCTTCCGAACCGCCGTAGCGCAGGCCGAGCTTGAAGATAAGGAACGCGACGGAGCATACCACCGTATCAGCTTCCACCGCGAAGATGGCGAAAAAGTCTGGATTGAGACTACCCGCCCCGAGCTGTTGCCGTCCTGTGTAGCGTTGGTGGCGCATCCCGATGATGAACGGTATCAGCCGCTCTTCGGAACGAAAGTGACTTCTCCTCTATTCGGCGTTGAGGTCGAGGTGATGGCGCATCCGCTGGCTCAGCCTGATAAGGGAGCCGGCATCGCTATGATCTGTACCTTTGGTGATACCACCGACGTTACCTGGTGGCGTGAATTGCAGCTTCCAACCCGAGCCCTCATCGGGCGTGACGGCCGTTTCTCCCGCGAGACTCCCGAATGGATTACCTCTGCCGAAGGCCGCGAACGCTACGAGCGCATGGCGGGCACCACCGTCTTTACCGGTCAGAAGACCGTAGTCGAAATGCTTGTTGAAACTGGCGAGATGGAGGGTGAGCCGAAAAAGATTAAACACCCCGTCAAGTTCTATGAGAAGGGCGATAAGCCCCTTGAGATCGTGGCTTCACGCCAGTGGTATATTCGCAACGGTGGTCGCGACGCCGAGCGCCGCGAAAAGCTTATTGAGCGCGGACGCGAAATTAACTGGGTTCCCTCCTTTATGCGCAGCCGCTACGAAAACTGGGTGGAAGGTCTTAACGGCGACTGGCTGATCTCCCGTCAGCGTTTCTTCGGCGTTCCGTTCCCGCTCTGGTACCCGCTTGATGCCGAGGGTGAGCCGGATTATGAGAACCCGATTCTGCCGGCTGAGGATATGCTTCCTGTGGATCCGGCCTCGCAAGCTGCCCCCGGATATTCGGAAGACCAGCGTGGTGTACCTGGCGGATTTATTGCCGATCCAGATGTTCTCGATACCTGGGCTACTTCTTCACTCACCCCGCAAATTGCAACCGGCTGGGCTACAGATCCTGAACTGCACGCGAAGACCTTCCCGATGGACCTTCGCCCGCAGGGACACGATATTATTCGTACCTGGCTCTTCTCCACCACCGTACGCGCCGAGACCCTTGCATCCTCTGTACCTTGGTATAACACCGCACTGTCGGGATGGATTCTTGACCCCGACCGCAAGAAAATGTCGAAGTCTAAGGGCAATGTTGTTGTCCCGCACGATGTACTCGATAAGTACGGTTCGGATGCGGTACGCTACTGGGCGGCCTCGGCCCGCTTGGGCGCTGATACCGCCTATGACGAAGGTCAGATGAAGATCGGCCGCCGCCTGGCAATTAAACTTCTCAACGCCTCAAAGTTCGTGCTGAATTTGGGTGCTACCGAGAAATCGGTGATTACCTCGCAGTCTCAGGGGCAGGTGCTTACCAACGCGCTGGATCGCTCCTTGCTTGTGCGTTTGGCATACCTCATTGAGGAAGCAACTGCAGCTTTCGAGAAATACGAATACGCTCGTGCCCTCCAGATTGCAGAGAGTTTCTTCTGGTCTTTCACCGACGATTTCGTGGAACTCATTAAAGACCGCGCCTACGGCGCTCGTGGCGAGACCGAGCAGGCTTCTGTGCTGGCGGCTCTCGCCACCACTCTGGATGCGCTTCTTCGGCTCTTCGCACCTTTCCTGCCGTTTGTGACCGAAGAGATTTGGTCGTGGTGGCGTGCGGGCAGCGTGCACCGCGCATCCTGGCCACAGGCTCTGCCGGTTCTTGAAGGTACATTATTGGCGGAGTATGCAGCAAACAACCCAACTGCCGGTATTTCGGCACAGTGGGTACTTGCTGATGTGAATCCCGCCCAGATTGAGAACCTCAAGCAGGTTCTTCCCGATGTCGCAGAAGCACTTGGCGGTCTGCGTAAGGCGAAGAGCGATGCAAAGGTTAAGCAGCGTACCGAGGTCGAGTCTGCTACGATTGCCGCCTCTCAGGAGCAGCTGGAGCGTATCCAGTCTGGTCTT
This sequence comes from Rothia sp. HMSC036D11, assembly GCF_001814205.1. Taxonomy (NCBI): domain Bacteria; kingdom Bacillati; phylum Actinomycetota; class Actinomycetes; order Micrococcales; family Micrococcaceae; genus Rothia; species Rothia sp. HMSC036D11. The sequence goes on along the minus strand of NZ_KV815315.1, from coordinate 16,631 downwards.
GAGGATTTGCGGGCGGCAGGCAACGCTCGCGAGGTTTCTCTGGTACCTTCGGAAGGCGAACTTGAAGTTCGTGATGTAGTGCTTGTTGTAGAAGAAGCTGCCGAATAGTCTCTCTAGAACAGCCACGTTCTCACGTTGTTTCTGGATATGCCGCATGGCATAGACTCCGTGCTGGAGCGAAGAATTAGGTTCTTCGCTCCAGCATTTTTTATATGGTGGGGAACGGTTCAGCGAAACGACGCCCTATTGCGCACCGCCCTATGGTAGCCTGTAGAATTCACATAAGCGCCGAACGCGCAAACGCACAGATTATGCAGGCAGAAGGAATCCCCATGTCACATAAACCTTCTGACATTATTAATGAGGGTGTAGCAGAAGAACATGTTAAGGCAAGCAAACCTGTAACGGTCGCGCCTCTAACATCTCCTCCGGTGTATCGGGGCGACTTTGAGTCGCGCGGCGAGCATAAGGATATTATTCCGAGGACCTTCTGGGTTGGTATTTGGGATACGGCTTTTTTCACGCTGGCAGGTATAGCCTCTGTGGTGCTTACCGTTCTGATCCTGCTTAATACCGTGGGACATTCGTGGTGGGGCATTCCGATTGCGCTTTCATTCTGGGCAGTCACCGCTTATTTGACGCTCCCCCGATTTCACGCGATCATGACGCGCATCTATGTTCCCGACTATTTTATTGGGCGCACCCGCACCCCGGATGGATTATTAGGCGACCCCGTCAATATCGGTATTATCGGCTCAGAAGAGCAAATTCACCAGGTGATGCAGGATGCTGGCTGGACTCGCGCAGATGAAGTCACCTTGGTTTCCAGTTGGAAGATTATTGTTTCGACAATTACCCGAAAATCCTATAGTGAAGCACCGGTATCTCCTCTCAAGATTTTTGGGCGAGTACAGTCTTTTGCGTATCAGCAGGAGGTTGACGGGAACCCGGAGAAACGCCACCATGTGCGGTTTTGGCGAACTCCAGATGGCTGGCTGCTTCCCGGTGGCCATCGCGTCGATTGGCTGGCGGCAGGAACCTACGATTCAGGGGTCGGCTTTAGCTTTTTCACCCTACAGGTGACGCATCGGATCGATGCCGATACGGATTTTGAGCGTGATTATATTGTCGAGTCTATTCAGTATGCGCATCCGATCACACGGGTAGATATTCTCGAAGATTTTTCGACCGGCTACCACTCCCGAAACGGTGGTGGAGATACAATTCGTACGGACGGCGCGCTACCTATTATCACGCTAAGCAATGAGGGCGTGAAAGACCCGCGCCAGGTTAAAGACCTAAACTTGGCGAGCGCTCATGACCTAGCTTATGAGATGCCTGCGGGTCTGCTGATAGCCTCTGTGATGATGATTATTTCAACTCTCTTAGAGCTTGCCAACGCTGTTCTGACTGTGGTTAATCATCAGGAATTACGCAGCACGGTACTCAGAAGCGATGCGAGTGAAGAAATTACGGCCTTGCTTGCTGGGGAACAGGGGCAAACATTTTTGACGGTGCTTAGCGGTGTGCTTCTTGCGGTAACTCTTGTCTTCTCTCTCGTACACCTATTTCTGCTCTGGAGTACGCTCCGGGGTTCGTCGAAGGCTCGTCGTCTGGTTCTCTTACTCCTTGCGGTGAGTTTTACAGTAACCGCTGGCGGTATTATCTGGGGGCACCAGCATATGCCATTGAGCGCGCTTTTCTTCCAGCTTGGAGTCAGTGTTTTTGCCATGCTAGGTTTCACCTCGGATGCGGCGGTCAGCTATACGGCTGCACGCACATTCCATATGCGCGATATTCGCTTGCGGCATCGGGGTTCTCGGCGAAAGCAAACGAGTAACTAATTAAATACGCATAGCTGAGCCGTTACGCTCCTCCAGAGAAAGCGTAACGGCTCAGCTATAGTACATGGTAAATCTACTACCCATCTTCACCGTGGAAGATAGGTCCCACGGTACGACTGCGCTTGAGTTCAAAGAACCCAGGATACGATGCCATTGCTACGGCGCCGTCAAAGACCTTACCGGCTTCTTCACCATGCGGTGAGGGCGAGAGCACGGGACCGAAGAAAGCTACATCGTTAATCGCAAGAAGGGGCACGCCAACATCATCGCCGACCTTATCAAGCGCCTCTGCTGTCGAGGCGCGTAACTGCGCATCGTATTCGTCGGTGGTAGCGTACTGAATCAGGTCCGCAGGCAAATTCGCTTCTTTGAGAGCTTCCTCAATAGCAGGCAAAAATTTGTCTCCTTCAGAGATGTTTTTCTGATGGTGGATCTGCTCTCCCAGAGCATCGTAGAGAGCCTTCAAAACGTCGTCACCGTGGAGTTCGCGGGCAGCAGCCACTACACGGGCGGGGCCCCAGGTGTTGTCGATCATAGCGCGGTATCCAGGATCAAGCTCGCGTCCTTCATTCAGAACAGCGAGTGAGAATGGGCGCCAATGTACCTGAATATCACGCACCTTCTGCACCTCGCCAATCCAGCGCGAGGTAATCCAACACCACGGGCAGGTAGGGTCGAACCAAAAATCAACGGTTGTTGTCACGAGGGTATTTCCTTTCATCATTGTATAAGTTCAAACCTCATCCAGACCTCCAATATTCCGCCGGGTTCTCACCTGCACGAATAACCTACGCAGCCTTCTTCTTGGCACGAGTACGAGCACTCTTAGAGGACTTTTCATCAGCTTCAAGAGCGTATACGGGCTCAGCACCGGTGCGCACGGTATCTTCTGTGATTACCACGGAGGTAACGTCCTGACGGTCAGGAACCTCAAACATAATTGGCTGCAGAATACCCTCCATCATGGAGCGTAGCCCGCGTGCCCCAGTCTTACGGGTTTCTGCGAGCTCGGCGACCGCGTGCAAAGCATCATCTTCAAAGATAAGCTCAACGCCATCAAGCGCAAAGAGATGCTTATACTGCTTCAGCAAAGCATTTTTAGGCTTCGTAAGAATCTGTTCAAGCTCTTCGGTGGTGAGCTCTTTCAACGTAGAGATCACAGGCAAACGACCGATTAGCTCAGGGATGATACCGTAATGGGTCAGATCTTCGGGCATGATCTGCGAAAGCGTCTGATCAGTATCCGGTGCGGCGGTCAGCTCGGCCCCAAAGCCTATACTGGTTCGATCGGTGCGGGCTAAGATCCTGTCTTCCAGCCCATCGAAAGCACCAGCGACAATAAAGAGAATATTTGAGGTTTCAATCTCAAGATTGGTATGTGCCGGATGTTTACGCCCGCCCTCTGGAGGAACCGTTGCCAGAGTACCTTCAATAATCTTCAAAAGCGCTTGCTGCACGCCTTCCCCCGAGACATCGCGGGTAATAGATAGGTTTTCTCCGCCTTTGCGGGCAATCTTATCGATTTCGTCAATATAGATAATGCCGTTCTGCGCCTTTTCGACATCACCGTCGGCGGCGTTAATAAGCCGAAGCAGAATATTCTCGACATCGTCGCCAACGTACCCAGCTTCGGTGAGCGTAGTAGCATCGACAATGGCGAAAGGAACATCAAGCTTCTTTGCAAGAGACTGCGCAAGATAAGTTTTTCCGCTGCCGGTGGGACCAATCATCAGAATATTAGATTTTCCCAGGTCTACGGATTCACCCGCAGTTGCCGAAAGGGTTCGGGAGTGAAGTACCGGATTGTTTAAGTCATGGATGCGCTTGTAGTGGTTATAGACCGCCACCGCCAAGGTGCGTTTTGCAGAATCTTGACCGATCACATAATCATGCAGATAGCTGTAAATCTCACGAGGAGTAGCGAGTTTCTTGATCTTTTTGGTCTGCGGCTTCTTTGTTTTTTGCCGTTCCTCATGCAAAATCTCGTTGCATAGTGCAATACATTCATCGCAAATGGAGACATGCGGACCGATCACAATCTTGAAAACCTGGGTACGCGTCTTAGAACAGAATGAGCAACGCATACCCGGAGCAACAGTTTTCTTGTTTTCTTCCGTACCACCGGTGTTGTCGGTGTTAGCCACGCGCCCTCTCCTTTCTACGAGTGTTTGCAAGCTATCACAAGGTGCTTGTTACCAGGCTACCCTAGTTTTTCGCTGAGGTGTGAAGACAGGCTGTCACTGTGATGCGGCGTGTCGTATTCGATGTAATTTGACAATTATGACGCTGTGTAACTTGAGGTTTTATGTACTTTTTGGGGTATAACGTATAGGTGCCGCATCCTCAATTTTGAGGATGCGGCACCTAATAGTAATCGTATATACGTTTAGACAACAGAAAGGACTACACTCATATTTCTAATCGTGCGACGTAGCAGTATTGGTAGCAGGCTTGTTAAGTTTACGCGAATCCAGTACCTTATCCACTAAACCGTATTCTTGAGCGGCAGCAGCAGTTAGAATATTATCGCGCTCGATCGAACGGTCAACTTCCTCATAGGTCTTGCCGGAGTGCAGGGCCAGGGTTTGTGCAGTCCACTCACGCATACGCATAACTTCGTTCGCGTGAATCTCAAGGTCAGATGCCTGTCCGCCTTGCTGTCCGCTTAGGGCGGGCTGGTGAATAAGCACGCGAGCATTCGGAAGAGCCAAACGCTTACCCGGGGTTCCAGCAGCCAAAAGCACTGCCGCAGCCGATGCAGCCTGACCCAAGCATACGGTCTGAATCTCGGGGCGAATAAACTGCATGGTGTCATAGATGGCAGTCATTGCCGTAAAAGAACCACCGGGAGAGTTGATGTACAGGGTAATATCGCGATCGGGATCTTGAGCCTCAAGCACGAGAAGCTGAGCCATAATATCATCTGCCGAAGCGTCATCAACCTGGGTACCCAAGAAAATAATGCGATCCTCAAATAGCTTGGCGTACGGATCTTGACGCTTATAACCGTAGGGGGTACGTTCCTCAAAGCTGGGGAGCACGTAACGGCTCGAGGGCATCTGCGGTGCAGAATCTTGAGGTAGGTAGTTCATATGTGTATTTCCCCTCTTTACTTACCCTCGGCGGTCAGATTACCGCCAGTGGATAGTGCGATGTGATCGAAGAAGCCGTATTCCAAGCCCTCTTCAGCGGTAAACCAGTTATCACGGTCATTGTCTTTCAGAATGGTCTCAAGGCTTTTACCGGTACGTTCAGCCGTGATCTCTGCCAGACGTTTTTTCATATCTAAGATGAGTTCTGCTTGAGTACGGATGTCGGATGCGGTACCACCAATACCACCAAGCGGCTGGTGCATCAGGATTCGGGCGTTGGGGGTCGCATAACGTTTGCCCATGGCACCTGCTGTCAGAAGGAACTGTCCCATAGATGCAGCCATACCGGTTACTACAGTCACCACGTCATTCGGAATGAGCTGCATTGTGTCGTAAATAGCCATGCCAGCGGTCACCGAGCCACCGGGAGAGTTAATGTACAGGTAAATATCTGCCTCGGGATCTTCAGCCGATAGCAACAACATCTGTGAACAAATTAAGTTTGCGTTTGAGTCCCTTACTTCAGACCCCAGCCAAATAATACGCTCCTTGAGCAGACGATTATAGACGTAATCTTCCTGCCCTGTGACGGGGTTCGTAGCCATAGTCGGGGTGTTATTCCCAGACCCAATAGGCAGAGGCATGTAGCTAGACATCTTCCCTCTTCTTCTCGATGGGTTTCACGCGCTCCCTACCATGCGGGCCCGTGAAAATATTCATTGCTACTACAATACCGGGTCACGGCTGTATTCGGGCGGAGTTTCGCCGTAGTTCGCCAAAGGGCGAACGTCACTCAACCCTCAGCGCATTATATCTATTTCCTCTGTTGGGGCATGTACCAAAACTTAACACAACAATGCGGGCGTGCACCGCAGGATTCTTTCCTGCACATGCACGCCCGCATCCGTTATAGGTATCTGCGGAGAGAAGGACTACTTCTCGTCTTCTTCACCTTCAGAGAGGAACTTGGAAAGGTCTACAGCCTTACCCTTAGTGTCTTTGACGACAGCCTTCTTAAGAACTTCGCCTAGAGCCTTGGAGCGGCGTACCTCGCCCACAAGCATTCCAGCCTGGCCGGAACCGTCAAGCATCTGTGCGAACTGGTTCGGATCCATGCCGTACTGCGAGCTCATGGTGATGATGTAGTTGATCATCTCATTCTGGTTTACTTCAACTTCTTCAGCATCAGCAATAGCATCAAGCACCATCTCATTCTTAAAGGCGGTCTCGGTGTTCTCACGAACTTCCTGACGGTGCTCTTCGGTATCGTGGTCTTCACCGGCTTCGGGGTTGTTGAAGTGCTGCTCCAGCTGTTCTTCAATGACCTTTTCAGGTACGGGAACCTCAATCATCTCAATGAGCTTAGCCAGCACCTTATCGCGTGCCTGTGCGCCCTGCTCAGAGACCTTGGCCTCGGCAACCTGGTTCTTCATGTCTGCTTTAAGCTCATCAACAGTATCGAACTCAGAAGCAAGCTGCGCGAACTCATCGTCAACCTCAGGAAGCTCACGCTCCTTAACAGCGGAGAGCTTCACCTTAATGGTTGCGTCCTCCCCCGCGTGATCGCCGCCGGAAAGCGTGGTCTCGAAAGTTGCATCTTCGCCCGCAGACAGACCGATCAGGGCCTCATCAATACCGTCCACCATGGTGCCGGAACCGATCTGGTAAGACAGGTCGTTTGCTGCGTCAATTTCCTGACCATTGATTTCAGCGGTGATGTCAATGGTGACAAAATCATTCTTAGCTGCGGGACGCTCAACGTTCTTCAAGGTACCAAAACGCTCACGCAGAGCTTCAAGAGCCTGCTCTTCGTCTTCTGCAGTAACCTTGATTTCGTCAACCTCAACCTCGATACCCTCATAGTTGGGAAGCTCGATTTCAGGACGAACGGTCACGGTGATGTTCAGCTTCACGTCTGCTTCACGATCGTTCACCGTGGGCTGGCTCTGCACATCAAGTTCGGGCTGTGCCAGCGGGGAGAGCTCATTCTCGCCCAATGCCTGTGAGTAGAAGTCGTTCAAGGCGTCGTTCAGAGATGCTTCGACAATGTAGTCGTAACCTGTGCGCTGCTCAATGAGCTGCTTAGGCAGCTTGCCCTTACGGAACCCAGGAACGTTAATCTGCTGAGCCAGGTTCTTATAGGTGCGGTCCAGGTAGGACTTGAACTCTGCGAAGGGAACCTCGACCTCGATCTTCGCGAGGGTCGGATTGAGCTTCTCGACGGCGGTCTTCACGTCTGTGTTCTCCTCATATAGTCGGATGCGGCACAAGCCTGTGAACCGCAGTTAGTTACTGGAAAAGGGCGCCGCATACGCGACGCCCGCCTCACGTCGGGGCGACAGGATTCGAACCTGCGATCTCCTGCTCCCAAAGCAGGCGCGTTAGCCAAGCTACGCCACGCCCCGTGAAACGCGAATGCTTTTAGGCATTCGGTTTTTAAGTTTACCGTGTACAAGGATAAATGCCTAACATTCGAATGTCTAATTTAGAACACGAAAACCTTAAGTCTTTCTGAGGAATTATCTGAGTATAGTCATCTATTCAAGCGTATCGACTTATTCGGGCGCTTCTGCACGTCCCAGCCCTGCCAGGTTGACGCATAGATATAGACTTCTTACATTCAGGATTTGTCTCATTTTGCCGTACCAGGCATATATACAACCAGCTCTTTAAACGGTTCCCGTTTCAAACCCGAGACAACAAAAGCCCCCAATACGAAGCATCAAGGCTTTGTTATCGAAGGGATGACGAGCTGAAGGGTACGGATTCCGAGCAAACGAGGCACGAAATCCGTGTCCGTAAACGATTCCCACTTCAGACCCTCGGCATAAGGAAAACGCCCCAGTGCAAAGCACCAAGGCGTTTTATGTATACCGAGGGGATGACGGGAATCGAACCCGCGTCATCAGTTTGGAAGACTGAGGCTTTACCATTAAGCTACATCCCCGCAAGAACTAGATAAGATTACCTGCCTGTACTGGAGACTGTCAAGTTCGGTGCGCATCGTTTGCGGGGACCGTAGCTAACGCTATTTCTGGCATCCAGGGCACCAATAGAGTTTACGGCCCGCGATTTCCTCCATACGAATGGTGGTGCCGCATCGGGGGCAGGGTTCTCCGTGGTGCTGGTAAACGTAGTTAGCATGCTCAGGCCAGGCTTCGGTTTCATGGATTCCCGGGCGGTCCTTTTGTTCGGTGGTAATGATGCGGCCGACACGCACTCCGATGGTGAGCAGATGTTTGTTATCTTCCCAGAGTCTACTCAGCTCATCATCGGTGAGAGTCTTACCGGGGCGAAGAGGATCTATTTCTTGGCGGTAAAGCGATTCGGCACGAAAAATATTGCCCACGCCCGAGATAGCGGCCTGATCCATGAGGATCACGCCGATAGGCCTTGAGCTTTTGCGGGCTGCGGCATAGAAACGTTCGGGATCTGCATCGGTGTTGAGCGGATCCGGTCCAAGTTTGGCGCGTACCTGGGCAACTTCGTCTGGGTTTAAGGTTCGGCAGATAGTGGGACCAACGAGGTCAGCCCAACCGTGTTCTGAAACGATGCGGCACCGGGTAGTGCCTTTCGGCGCGGGCGGTCCGGTATATTCTTCGGCCTCCCCCGCCGTATATTCTTTTTCGCCGATCTTCCGGGGTGCGCCTATGCTGGATGCACCCGTAAAGGTATCGTCCCCTCCAAAGCTCCAGTTGCCATAAATGCCAAGGTGCACGTTGAGTGTCAGCTCATTGTTGAAGGGCACGAAGAGATGCTTACCGTGCGCATATGCGTTGAGAATGCTGGCTCCGTCAAGAAGGGCTGCGCCATCCGTATAACGCCCCTGTGGACTTGAGACTCGCACGCTCTCCCCCATGAAAACATCGTTGAATTGGCGGGCGATACGATGTATTGAGTGTCCTTCGGGCATGGGATTCTCCTGCGAACGCGTGTCTGTGGTTGTATTTTGGTGCATGCGTCTGGGGCCTAAACTTTAGAAGCCGCACCTTTAATACGGTACACCGCATATCATTCGGACGGCGCCTTGGGGGTGTTTCATACACCTATAAACTAAACGGCGAATGCAGCGACATTTATTATTCCCCGATGTTTCGGGGTACGCTGCCGCCGCATCCGTATAAAAAATAAAAAATCTGTGGCTTACTGATCTACGGTGCTATGAGTCGATATGCTTACCTTCAATACGACCGGTTCGCTCGTATTCGGCAACCTGACCGATGCGGCGGGCGTGGCGCTCTTCATTCGTCCACGGGGTGGAAAGGAAAACCTTAATAATCTCTAGTGCTTCTTCATTGCTGTGCTGACGACCACCAACCGCAATGACCTGGGCATTATTATGTTGGCGGGCAAGAGCGGCGGTATCGTGATTCCAGGCCAGTGCGGCGCGAATTCCTTCTACTTTATTAGCGGCAATCTGCTCGCCATTACCAGAACCGCCTAGGACGATGCCCAGCGAGTCAAACCCCTGCTCACGGTCTCGTTTAACGGCAAGAGCAGCGTTAATGCAGAAACTTGGGTAGTCGTCCAGCGGGTCGTACTCTTGGGGCCCGTGATCAATCATGTCGTATCCTGCGGCGGTGAGCTGTTCAATCAGGTATTGACTCGTCTCAAGACCTGCATGGTCGGTGGCGATATGTACGCGCAAGGGGTTCTCCTGATGGTGTTCCGTGGCGCTCACAGCGTGGATATTTATATCTTTGCAGTGAGTGGTGGACTGGCCCCCCGAAATGTGCACGGCGATAGTCGTCTCTATTCTGGGTGCCCTCAGCTGTTGTGTCTCTATAACTGTAGCGAATTTAAACTTATTCCTGTAACCGGTATCGGGGCAATGGCAGGTACTATTTCGGCACATATTTTCTGCCCACACCTGCCCTTACCATCGGCACGTATTTTGCGCATGTGATGAGTAATAATGTGCTCTCTGACGGGATGCGTTAGACTGTGGTACTAGGCACTTTTTGCCGGGGCACATACACATATCTGAATTTGTCTGATGCCTATATTCTTGAGCTTGGTTTTGCACTGTTTCTCCTGGTAGGTCCGCTGCAAAACGCTACAGGAAGATTTATAAACACATATCGAGAAAGGGAATCATGCCCGGTCTAAATTTAACCCGCGATGAGGCGATTGAGCGTGCGGGAGTTATTAAGCGGGTTCACACCTACCGTGTTGATCTCGACCTTCGCACAGACAAAGATGTTTTCTCGTCGATTGTTGAGATTCGGTTCGATGCTGAGCCTGGCGCATCCACGTTTATTGACGCTATTACCTCTCAGGTAAATTCGATTGAGCTAAACGGCGAGCGGCTTGATCCTGCTCTTGCCGATGGGGAGCGCATTGCTCTGCCGAATCTTGCAGCGCAGAATGTTCTGAAGATCGATGCAGAGATGTTCTATACAAATACCGGTGAAGGTTTGCACCGTTTTGTGGACCCGGCAGACGGTGAAATTTATCTGTACTCACAGTTCGAGGTTCCGGATTCTCGCCGTGTTTTCCCTGTATTTGAGCAGCCAGATTTGAAGGCCGAGTTTGAGTTCAGCGTGCGTGTTCCTTCGCACTGGGTTGTGGTTTCTAACCAGCCCGAGGTGAAGATTGAGCCCAAGGACTGCGGTTGCGGTCGGGCACAAACATGGTATTTCAAGCCTACTCCGCGCATGTCTTCGTACATTACAGCCATCGTGGCGGGCCCGTATGAGAAGGTTACGAGCGAACTGACGAACTCTGAGGGGCGTGTTATTCCGCTGGGTGTTTACGCGCGTAAGTCGCTGATGCCCTATGTGGATGCGGACGATATTTTTGAGCTGACTCGCCAGGGCTTCGAGTTTTATGAGGAGCAGTTCAAGACGCCGTATCCTTTCGAGAAGTACGATCAGCTCTTCGTCCCCGAGTTCAATGCGGGTGCTATGGAAAACGCAGGGTGCGTAACCTATCTTGAAACCTATGTGTTCCGTTCCAAGGTTGCAGAGGCGCTGCGTGAGCGCCGCGCCATTACGATACTTCACGAGCTTGCGCATATGTGGTTTGGTGATTTGGTCACCATGAAGTGGTGGAATGACCTGTGGCTGAACGAGTCATTTGCCGAGTTTATGTCTACACTGGCTGCGGCTGAGAATACCCGCTACGCACAGGAAGCATGGGCTACGTTCTCTGCTTCGGAGAAGACCTGGGCGTATAGGCAGGATCAGCTCTCCTCAACCCACCCAATTGTGGCTGAGATTCGTGACCTTCATGATGTTCAGGTGAACTTTGACGGCATTACCTACGCGAAGGGCGCATCGGTGCTGCGGCAGATGGTTGCGTGGGTTGGTCAGGAAAACTTCATGGCGGCCTTGAAGAAGTATTTTGACAAGCACGCTTGGGGTAACACGGTTCTTGACGACTTGCTGGTCGAGCTGGAAGAAACTTCCGGCCGTGATGTACGCGCATGGAGTGCCAAGTGGCTTGAAACCGCCGGGGTAAACACACTTACGGTCGAGGTCGCCGATGATGCCGAGGGCAATATTACTTCTCTGGGTATCCGCCAATCCTATGCTGCCGGTTATGAAACGTTGCGCCCGCATCGTGCAGTTATCGGTTTCTACGATCTGACAGACGGAAAGCTGACTCGCACCGACCGCATTGAGCTGGATATTGACGGCGAACTGACCGAGGTTGCCGAGGCTGTAGGCAAGAAACGCCCCGACCTGATTCTGCTCAATGATGAAGATTTGGCGTTTGCCAAAGTTCGCCTGGATGAGCGTTCTATTGATACTGCGGTGAAGTATCTGGGCGACATCGACTCGTCGGTAGCTCGCGGCGTGGTCTGGGGTTCCCTCTGGGATACCGTGCGTGACGCCCAGATGCCAGCGCGGCAGTATGTGGAATTTGTGCTCAATAATATCGGCAAAGAGACTAATTCGACTGCACTGCGAACCCAGCTGGGTAACCTCTCCATCGCTCTGCGTTCCTTTGTTAATCCTGAGTTTAGGGATGAAACTCGTGAACGTGCCGCCGATCGCCTGTGGTCGTTGGCTTGCGCCGCTCAGCCGGATTCAGACTCGCAGCTGCAGCTGGTTCAGGCATTTGTGAATCAGACCCGAACCGAGGCGCAGTATGAGATTGTGCAGCGGCTTTTTGAAGGCGATATTGTGCTGGACGGTTTGGAGATTGACACCGATTTGCGATGGACCCTAATCTGCCGCCTGGCGACGGGTGGTCGTGTGAACGCCGCACAGATCGATGCTGAGGCGGCAAACGATAACACGGCAACCGGTCAACAGTATGCGGCTCAGGCATATGCGTCTCAGCCAAGTGAACAGGTGAAAGCCGAATACTGGAACAAGATTATGGTGACCGGCGAGCTGTCTAATATGATTCAGCGCTACGCCATTTTCGGTTTCAAATCGGGCGAACCCGAGCTCATTGCACCGTATATTGAACCGTATTTTGAGCTGATTGAAGGTATTTGGCGTTCGCGGTCACACGAGATTTCGATGCAGATTATTGGCGGCATGTACCCTTCGGAACCGACCGCCGAACTACTGGAACGCACCGAAACCTATTTAGCGTCTTTGCCTGAGGATGCGGCGGCGCTGCGACGACAGATTGCGGAGGCGCGCGACGGCGTGGCTCGTGCCTTAAAGGTTCAGGCGGCTGACGTTTAGGGTAATAATCCCCTAGCCTGCCCCCCCCAACCTATATAAAAAGGTTCTTGATGTGAAACAAACCGCGAAAATTACGCTTATTTCACATCAAGAACCTTTTTTAGCGCCCATGGGTTACATTGAGCCAGGTGGGTCTTGAGAATTATTGTTTTTGAGCAATAGTTCTATTCGCTAAGATCCTTGAAGTACCGAGCAACGGGCCAGCGAACAAATCCTTCGGACTCATAGAGCGCTCGGGCCGGTGCGTGTCCCGAATCGCCGCCGGTTTCGACCATCACCATGCGCATCCCGGCGTCTTTAATCTGCGCAAAGGCATGCTCCATAAGCTGCTGCCCCACGCCGCGCCGCTGGTACTCGGGATCAACAGCAATCACATAAATCTCACCCATCTGATCCTCAGGGTGAATACGTGTGCAGACCCAACCAACCGGGCACTCACCCTCAAGGGCAACAGACACATTCTGAGGCTCCTGATCGAGCACTTCCTCTAAATCGCTAAGCTGCCGCTGCTGCCATCCCTGAGGGTAGAACGCATCATAAACGAACTCGGGGACGTCGTTGTGCATCCGCGGAAAAACGGGTCCCCAGGCGCGAAGTGAAATATCCAGAAGAGCTTCCCGATACTCAGGGTTATAAGAAACAATACGCATTGTTACAACCTATAAAAGCAACGTCTGAAATGCAATGCTGTCTTGAACTATGCCCGGTTCTGCATGGCGCGTGCCGCACGCTCGAAATAGTCCCACATAGTCGCATCAATCATCATCGGAAGATCAAGAGTATCCATTGCCTGCCGCATATACTTCAGCCAAGTATCGCGTTCCTTTGCGCAGATCGGGTACGGGTTATGCCGGATGCGCAAACGCGGGTGGCCGCGCTGTTCCTGATAGGTGCTAGGCCCACCAAAGTACTGAATCAGGAACATTTTCAGCCGCCGCGCCGATGCATCAAAATGGTCAGTATCGTTCGCTTCAATCTCGGCGGTCTGTTCCTCTGTGAGGTGCTCAGGCGGAAACGGGTCAAAATCCGGGTACATGGTAGAAAACTCGGGGTCGGCCTTCACGAGCGCATAGAACCTGCGGGTGAGCTTATCGAAGGTTTCCTCGCCACCCACCTGCTCGTAAATGCTAACCTGCTCACCCGGCTGATTCGCAGAATAACTCATGCGAGCGCTCCCGAGCCCGAACGCACCAGCACATGCCCGTCGGGGGCAGCGATGCGCACCCAGCCGTCGGAACCAGTACGGGCGGCATATATAGCGAGCTCACCGGTGAAGGTTTCGGGAAGGAATCCGAAGACTTGCAGGGCGAAAGCTGCGCCTGTAGGTATAGGGGCTCGGTCAAACTCCGGCAGGTGCTCAAGCACCATGGGTGATGACCAGATACGGGTTCGCACGGTGGTAAGCACTGCAGCACCAGGGTTTTCGGGGAGTGCTTTTTCGACGGCGGTAAGTCCTTCACGGCTGGCGCGGCGGAATTCGTCGGCGTCAATGGTTCCTAGTTTTTCCCATCCGTGCAGGGGTGCGGCTTTCCCAGCCCATTCGGTGTGTACGGTGACGGGCGGCAGATACAGCACCATCTCGGATTCTTCAATGCGTGCCAGGCGTTCGAGCAGGGCGGCTGAATCTACCACAATATCAAGGGTTGAAAGCTTTGCGAGGTTGAGGGCTCGCATCCCCAGGATGGTGGGGGTGTTATCCAGCATGGTTTCGGGGGCGAGGGAGCATGCGAAAACGGCAAGCACACTCCCACGGGCGGTAAGGCGTATTGCCGCATGGGTATCAAGGGAACGTGCGCGTGAAATATAGGTGCTGAGGTCGGCAGCGGCGGCTATACCTTGCTGGTTGTTGGGGAAGATAAAGTAGGGTTCGTCGATGCCTTCGTGCGGATTGTATTTGAGGTCTACACGTCGGATGTTGGTTGTGGCTGAGCGTGGAGGTTCTTGCGGTTCCGGTTCTGGCAGAGATGCTGCGTCAGGTGTGTGCAGGTCATCAGTCATGTTTTGCCTCTCGCTCGCATATTTTCTTCGATAAATCATCCTCAACTTTACCCCTTCGTGTCAGAATTAAAGAATGACGAAGCCCACCCCCACCCAGAACTTGATGACCATGCTGAACCTGACCCCCACTGAGTCGGTGGGCGGTGACGACGCTTTTACCGCTGTGACGCTAACCCGTGAGACCCCGCGCACTTATGGCGGGCAGGTGCTCGCTCAGGCCATTATGGCGGCTGATAATACTGTTACCGATAAGGTGCTGCATTCGATTCATGCATATTTTTTGCATCCCGGCGATATTACGAAAGAGCTTATTTTTACCTCGCAACGGCTCAATAATGGGCGTTCTTTTGCGACTCGCCGGGTTCAGGCGCTTCAGGACGATATTCCCATTTTCTCTGCGATTGCATCATTCCAGAAGCCCGGTCGCGGCCCCGAGCATACGGCTGTTGAGATGCCGCAGGTTCCCGATCCTGAGGGGCTGCCGAGCGTGAGCGACTACATTGGCGAGGTGGCGCATCCGGTAGCGCAGGCAGTTGCTTGGGAGCGTCCAATCGATATTCGGTATGTGAGCCCGCACCTGTATACGGCCCCGGATTCAAGCTCGCAGGAACCGGTTGCTACGGTGTGGTTTAAGACTTTCGATCCGCTGGTTGATGCTTCGGGCGCCCCGGTTTCGGATGCGATGCATCGGGCGGCGATTGCGTATGCTTCGGATTATCTTCCCCTAGAACCAGCGCTGCGCAGGCACGGCAAGTTTTGGCTTGAGCAGGGCATGAAGTCTGCCTCTTTGGACCATGCGATGTGGTTTCATCATGAGGCACGTGCGGATGAGTGGCTGCTGTATGTGATGGACTCCCCCACGGCGCAGGGCGGTCGGATGCTCGCTCGGGGATCGATTTTTACGCGCGAAGGTAAGTTGGTGGCGACTGTCGCGCAGGAGATGATGTTCCGTTTGCCGGAGTATCGGTAATTGAGGTGTTTCGACCGTAGTCAATATAGGGCGCAGATCACTGTTTGGCAGCACTCGCGGTACTCTGAACCAGGCAAAATAACGTCATAAATAGTGCGTGTCTATTGTCGAGACGCGGTGTACCCTATGCTAAAACTAAAGCCTTCATCAGGCATCCCTAACTATAAGCCATAAAACCAACGGAGGAATAGCATGGCAGTTGTCAAGATTAATAAGCTCAGTGTGCAGGAAGGCATGGGCGAGGAGTTAGAGCGCCGGTTCAAGAACAATAATGAAAAGCTCAATGAAGTTCCCGGGTTCCTGAGCTTTGAACTGCTGCGCCCCACCAGTGGCGGTACCGAATATTTTGCGCTGACTCACTGGCAGGATGAAGAGTCGTTCCGCAACTGGATTGCGAACCGGCACGTGGTGCGCGATAAGCCGGTGGTGAGCGCATCCGAAGGAATCCTCGGGTTTGATGTAGTCGATTTCGACGCTATCGACTAGCACCTGCTTTTCTAGCAAAGATGCCCCGTCTCATGGGTGATGAGACGGGGCCTCTTCTCTCTTTAGCGAAAGTCACCTGTTCTCACAGGTGAGACCGGATATAGCGTCGATAGCATCAGCCGTCGTACCGCCCCCTCAATGAAAGTCACCTGTTCTCACAGGTGA
>NZ_KV815315.1:0-330 GCF_001814205.1 Rothia sp. HMSC036D11 | reverse complement strand
CAATGAAAGTCACCTGTTCTCACAGGTGAGACACGAATATGAACAGCAAGGTACAACGTACACGCCGCGGGCCCTCAATGAAAGTCACCTGTTCTCACAGGTGAGACCTATAGTGGTTTACTCATGTCAGCCACCATCATTGTCCCTCAATGAAAGTCACCTGTTCTCACAGGTGAGACGCACACTTGGTCGCCCGGATACGCCAGCCCGCACCGTTCCCTCAATGAAAGTCACCTGTTCTCACAGGTGAGACACCCACCTGGGCGGACTCCTCCTCCACGCCCGGGTGGGCCTCGCCCCTCAATGAAAGTCACCTGTTCTCACAGGTGA
>NZ_KV815314.1:0-1329 GCF_001814205.1 Rothia sp. HMSC036D11 | reverse complement strand
GGGTGTGCTCGTGCAGAATACACGAACACACCCCTCGCCAATATTAGACGCTGGTTATGATTCCTGATGATGCTCTACGTCAGTGGTTTCTTGGTCTTGAGGCTCTTGCTCTTCCGGGCGGTTCCGGCCTGTATCCCAACCGGTATAGAACACCCCGATGCTGATCAGCATACTCACAAACATCAACGCGCCCCAGCCTATCCCTGGCCCCATAAAGGTGCAAAATATGGTGCAGAGGAGAAATAATACCGTGAGTAGTGCCCCTCCGATCATGAGGCTGTATTTATAGATTCTGGTCTCAAGGTCCATCAGAGATACCTTTTAGGGGTGGAAGGTGCACAATATTTATATGTATCAGTATAGTTTCTGCGTGTGATTAGCAGGTTTTCAGAAGAACAGTACTCTCACTTGGGTAAACGTAGGTTTCCATAGATACTCAATGAATCTGTGGGCACTCACCTCTGGACGGTATTCCTGGATGCTCAGGAAAACATAGCTTTGGGATGGTTGATGAGCCACGGTACATAAATACTGTCGTCCATAGCGTATATAACCTCTCGCAGGTCTTCCCGCGCGTTCATCACGGCCCACCTTCCATGAGTCTGACGGAAGATTATCTGGCTCATCAGATATGAAAAATCTTGACTGCCGATAGATAGTGTCACACTATTATTTTTGTGATATAAGGTTATTTTCTCTTTAGGGTCATGGGTGTAAGTGTATCCCAGTATTTCATCGTATTGTAAGTGGGTGCTCTTAAACGGTTTATCTCTGTAGGTGAACCCTTGCAGCCTGAAATGCGTATAGGGCCAGCCTCCAACTCGCATTCCTACAATACCGCATGCTATAAGGATGGGATATATGATTAATCCTGCTATATCTGTAGAGTCCAGGGTTTTATCTTCAAAATATAAATAGATTGTAAATATAAATATTGCGAGAGAAAGCAAGGATAAACCTGCTCCCACTATGAATAAAATTAAGGAAGGTCGTCGTTTCTTGGGTATGATGGATTTTGCAAATTTTTCAATATTATCATCAGGCATATTTTCGATATTCTTTGCAATGGTAGAACGTTTACGCTTTTTACTGCTTGGGCTGGATATGATATCGCCAATAAGGTCGGGTATCGCCGATAGTATATCTGTAAGATCAATGAGACTCACAAAAACTCCCTGATTAGAATTTGAAATACAACTGTGACCGCACATAATCATGACCAACCCCAGAGGCAAGGACCCCGCTTTCTTTGAGTTCTTGCCCAAGCAAAACGGGGCCATAGGCGCTAACTCAGTTAGTCTAGTTTGAGTTTTTTCTCATACGCCAACC
>NZ_KV815313.1:0-1310 GCF_001814205.1 Rothia sp. HMSC036D11 | reverse complement strand
GCTCATGGGCGTTTCCTTTCACGTGGTTGGGTTCCGCCTCTGTGCGGCGGGAACTCTATTGGGTAGTTTATGTTTGCTTTTTAGTGAGGGTCAAGGATATTAAAGCCTTGTTATTAAAATGTTATTTAAATAAAGCTATGTTCAAATATATAGTTGAACATAGTTATTGTCATGAATTACAAGATAAGAATCAGTGTTCATAATTTTTGGGTATTTCAAAACCTTTATATGCATAATTTTTCCCGCGTGTCGTAATATTACGGCGTTCTCGGTAATATACAAGTGTAAAATTTTCAAATATTATTTTATAATAAATTATATATATCTAATTATTATAAATATGTAATATATTTTTATATAGTTTTACTATTATTGTCGGATGCACCAAATCGTCATGGTCTGCTACGACATTACGGTGATAGAGGCCGTACCAGCGTTGCACGTTGTGGCACCTGGTATAGGGGCACAGACGGACTCCTGCGATGTTGAATCATGGTGCGCTTGAGCGAAGTGCCTTCTTAGTAGCAAGGCTAGCCATCAACCCCGTTAAGGCAGGACGCCATGCATAAGTTAACTTTTACTCTCGAAAGTCTGGTCGGACTCACGGGGGATTTCGAGGGGTTTAACCCAAGCATGATCCTGTAAAAACCGTACCCCCGGCCTACCAGAGAGGATTTGCTGGAATCGTTCATCCTCCCACTGCTGGACCCAATGTCCCATCTCCAGGCGGTACTGTAGATGAGCATAAAGAATCGTGGCATCAAACTGATTCGTATCAAACCCCAATTTGATGTGCTTGGGCAGTTGGGTACTTCTGATCTTCACCCACCCGTTCTTCCTCGTCTGCTCATAGGAGACTTTGTAGATGCTGTGGTAGTCGAAGTACCGGACTTTCCGTCGCCAGTTACGCCAGCGTATCCCGGTTTTCGTGAAACAGTGGTAATAGTTATGACAATGAGCCGTAAATATCAGGGCGATAGGACCAAACCCAATAATGGATATAAGGGCGTATCCTATGGGGTCATATCTATATCTCATCCAGAAGTATACGGGGAGTCCAATAAGCGCGATGAAGAGTATCCCGTAGCTGATGATATAGGCAATCGGTGGGCGATGCTGTTCCACATTTAGGGTTTCTAGTCCTTGTTTGCGTTTGGCCCCGGGCATGATGTTCACCAGGAATCCGCCGAGCAGGCCGTAGAACGCAGGACCCATACCCAACACCCCCTTTACTGTATCTCCTTGCAAAGCATAAGCTATCAAAAACATACACTCTGGGGTGTGCTCGTGCAGAATACACGAACACACCC
>NZ_KV815312.1:199026-200395 GCF_001814205.1 Rothia sp. HMSC036D11 | reverse complement strand
CCTGACCGCCCTGACCGGGAGTACCAGGCTGACCCTGACCGGGGGTACCGGGCTGATCGCTGTCGTGATCACCAGGCGTATCGGGAGTGTCAGGTGTATCGGGAGTGTCAGGGTGATCGCTGTCGTGATCACCAGGCTGACCGGTCTGACCCTGACCGCCCTGACCAGGCTGACCATTGTCACCAGTCTGACCGTTGCCACCGCCGGGAGTGCTGGTCTGACCGTTATCACCAGGGGTGCCAGGCTGACCGGTCTGACCCTGACCGCCCTGACCAGGCTGTCCCGGCTGACCGGGCTGGCAGTCACATGCAGGAGAGGTGGGAACCTGATCCGGCACGTTAGCAAACGTAGCAGGCATTGCCACGAAGGATGCACCCAACAAGGATGCGGCGGTGCCGGTCGTAACCAGCGCCTTCTTAATTCCGGGAGATTTCCGCTGATGAGAAGTCATATGTAAACCTCTTTTATGTCGGCTTCGTGTGCACGGAAACTTTCAACTACCGCAGGAGTAAACCCTCAAGGGTAGCCTAGACTAAGTATCCAATTCCCAGGCTACAGGGGCTCCACTAGGCATACAAGCATGTTTATAACATTTAAGTGAACATCACTCAGCTTGCACCCTTTTTTGTCTACAATAAACATTTCAAAAATCCTGCATATCCAGGGACCTCTTAAGGACTTTTACCCCCTCATACATCCCCTGCAAATCCAGGGATTGAAGAGAATAAGATCCTTCATGTAGCACCCACTAGAAGCACACTTAAGATTCCCAGGTAAAATCTGCACTTGAGGTTAAAAATAAAGTTTTAATAACACGTGTCGAATCCGGTCACATAGTGGCACACCCTACACAACCCCCGCTTTTCGCTTGATATATCAAGTATTTTCACTATCAAAATGCATTCTCAAAATTTACATATCAAGAGCTTCGTTGCGCAGTCGAAACCTGCTGGTAAACGTACTACAACTCCACAGCACATATACCTTTTGCCGTCTGATTATATAAACCAGCATTGCTCACACTTCGATAGACTACATCTACTACCTCGTTGCAGTATCGAGCTGCCGCCCCATCGTCTAAAGCTACTCCTGGCGGTAAAGTACCGCTTTGTAGTGTCTGCAAAAAACTTCTGGGACGACCAGGTTCAGTATTGAAATGAGGGCAGAAACTGCCAGGCAGTATACCCAAACCGTCATTGAGCGCTTCTAAACCACCAAACGAATCGGTCAGACATGACTCGAACCAGCAAGCTGCACCTGCACTTATCCCCGATAGAACCGTTCCCTCGACATATGCTTTGCGAAGCACACGGTCAAGTCCATGCAATCTCCACACAGCTAAGAGGTTTGCGGTGTTACCGCCTCCGAC
>NZ_KV815312.1:178539-198926 GCF_001814205.1 Rothia sp. HMSC036D11 | reverse complement strand
GACGGCGTATAAATTCTTCAAGGTTCGGCTCTGTACGGCGAAAAAGCTCAAGATGAGCAGGAATACACGAATATCTTTTAAAGGCAGTATAGAAACGCTCGATATACGCACGTGAATCTCCACTAGCCGTAGGAATAAAACACACCCTTGGTTTTCTCCGCATGCTGGACTCTAACAGAAACACATCTTGATCAGTATTCTCACCGTCAGAGAACCCACCACTCAGAAGCACAATAGTGCGTTGAGTCTCCATAGGTAACCAACCCTCCACAAATAAGCCATGCAATCATAGCCCATCCTAAACACCGAGCATATCCAGAGTATATAGGTCTATATATGGATTCAACGCGGTAACACCCTACTCAGCATTCGCACTATGAAACTCAACCTTCGTTGGATACTCCACCGTACGAGAGACCGTGCAACCTCCACGCAGCTAAGAGGTTTGCGGTGTTACCGCCTCCGACATAGATGATGTCTTGACGGCGTATAAATTCTTCAAGGTTCGGCTCTGTGCGGCGAAAAAAATTAAGATACGCAAGAGTACAGATAACGCCACAAAATTTTCAGGGAACTACTGATATTATCGGCGTAGTTCGCCTGAGTTTAGCCAATTCGATCAGTTGCTACATCACATAATAAGGAATAGGGAGAAAACATTGAGCAGAACTACCATGATCATTATTATCACTGTTGCCATTGCCATCTTCTACCTCACCTACGATGCGGTGCGCAGATCACGAGAGAAGAAGCTCCCCTACGTATTTAAGAGGAAGTATCACCAGCTTGAAGGATGGCTGAATGTGACAGCGCTAGGTTTAACAATAGATGCCTTAATCATTCCGTGGGATATGGCATGGACCGGAACGTGGAATACCATTCTTTTCGGCGGTACAGCACTACTTAGCGCGAATTTCCTCTACGCATACGAAATGGAGTACTTTAGTATTCACTCAGACGGTACTATTAAATACCATACTCGAACAGGAAAAATTATTACAACACATTTTAATTGTATTAATAAATATAGTTATTCTCCTTGGGGTAAAAATTTCCGTGGAGGTGAAGATATTTCGTTTCCTGATATTTTCCACCTCAGAACCAGAGACGATAAAACAGCAGCCAGGTTTTCAATAAAAGCTACCAAAGAATACTCCATAGCCGCGCATGTTATCTTCCGACAGGAGAAGGGTCGGTGGGCACACATCCACAGTTCAGAAGACCAGGCTCAGATTGAAGAAATACTTCACGACAAAAAAGCCATTATCCAATATCTGACCGAAAACCCTCAAGGCACCGACCTTGCTGATGATTCTGCGCACTATATGTAATATGTTTCCGCATCAAAGCCCCCCTGCGATAAATGCCGAGCAGATAACTTTTAATAATCTGCTCGGCAAAAATATATGCTTAAAGTCAAGGCCAATACGATAATCCAGCAAAGCCCTACTCAGCATTTACATTATGAAACTCAACCTTCGTCGGATGCTCCACCGTACGAGAGACCGTGCAGTCCTTCTCAGCGCTCAAACGAATTAACCGATCCACCATCTTAGCGGCCTGCGTGCCCGCCTCGGTTTCAGGGAACTGCACATCAAAATCTACCTCAACATCATCAAGACGTACCGCACCGTCCTCATGCTTCTTCAGAGCAGAAGCAAGTACCTCGAATACCTGTGGGATTTCACGGCGGGTGGTGACCGCATCCACATCAACCGAGGAGCAGCCGGCGATCGCTGCGAGTAAGAGCTCCACCGGAGTTAGAAGCCCATCGCCCACCCCGAAGTCCAGGGTTGCCCCATTCGCACCATGTGCCCGGTACCGCAGGCGATCAACCCGTTCTACACGAACTTCGCGGTAGTCCTCAGACTCGCGGCGTACTATTTCTTTCTCAGCAGGCGCTTTATTCATCAGCAATACTCCTTAACACGGTGAAACTGTCGCTTGTACATTGAGCATAACGCAGGCACCACATCTTTATTCCTCCCCTGATATTCCGTACAGCAAAACGAAGTACATAAAACTTCCCTAAAATTGGATAGGATAATTGAAGACTCATTTTCACTCTTGCTGAGAGGCACCATGAAAGATACCGCGAAGGAAACAAGCGACGCAGAACATTACGCCGCGATCGGTCATAACCCCACCGAGAGCGGCTTCAAACAGGCTTTACGGGCATCCAGCGTGGTGCTTGCAAGTTTCGTGGTGTTGGGGTTAGGTTTGGGCGTTATTATTAGTGCTCACCATTTACCGTGGTGGCTCGCGCCCGCAATATCCCTCATCGTTTACGCCGGTTCCGTCGAGTTCCTGGTGGTAGAAATGATCGCAACCGGAGCCAGTGTAGGCGCTATTGGTTTCACAACTCTGCTCGTGAACTCCCGCCATCTGGTGTACGGTATTTCCTTCCCGCTGCAGAACGTCAAGGGTTTCTGGGCGAAGCTCTACGCCATATACACGCTCTGCGACGAATCCTACGCGCTCAACACCGGCCCCGACCGGAATACGCTCTCTCACGCACGTATTCTATGGGTGAGTACATTCCTGCACATCAGCTGGGTGGCAGGAACAACCGCCGGGTTCTTTATTGGCGCATCGTTTCTGAGCCACCTTGAGGGTATGGATTTCGCCATGACGGCTCTGTTTACGATCCTCGCGATTGACGCCTACCGCGCTCAACGGGATAATGTCACGGCTCTTCTCACGCTGATCTCCGGCACGGTAGGCATTATCCTGGCCCCCGGTTCCATGCTTCTGGTGTCGATGGGAACCTACACTGCCCTGCTGATAGTACGGTTCTTTATCGCAAAATCGCGGGGAACACTGCCGGAACACCAGATACCCGCCCCAGAGAATAACGCATCGCTGACGGTTGCCGAAGACAGCACGACAGATCAGGTGAAAACCCCAAGCACCACGCTCACTCATCACGACAACTCGCAGGAGAACCCCCATGATTAACGGTCACATCGATAGCGGTTATATCATCAGCGCCGTTCTGGTTGCAGCGGCTGTAACCTTTGTTCTGCGTGTGCTCCCCTTTGGCCTCAAGAAAGCCCTTGCGGGTTCTGAAATTCTGGATGCGCTCAGCCACTGGATTCCCCTCGGGGCCGTAGCACTTCTGGCGATCTATGCGATAAGCCGTATTGACTTTTCATCCACGCACACCGCAGTTCCCTATCTTGCCGGATTTGTGGTGACGGCGCTCGTGCACCTGTGGAAGAAGAATATGGTGTACAGCATGATCGCCGGTACCGCTACCTGCGTTATTCTTATCAACTGGGTTTTCTAGGGGCATACCATGTCTGAAAGATCTTCACGCCCCAACCGCCACCTTGGGGACGCGCCGCAACAAACCAGCGACGAACAGGTTCTCGATATTATCGCCGCCGCAGGTCTGGCAACCAGCAGCATCCCGGTGGTGCAGGAACGAGAACAGGCTTTACGTACAGGCGGCACCTCTAGTCTTGAACTCCGCCGCACTGGCGAGAGCGGATTTCGTGAGGCAATGCGCGTTGCATCCCTTGTGATGCTGGGTCTATTCTTCGTGGGAATTGGGCTCGGTGTTGTGATACACAGCTTGGGTTTTCCTTGGTGGCTTGCGCCCCTGCTTCCGGGAGTTTTATTCGCCGGGTCTGTAGAGTTCGTATTGCTGACGATGATGGCAGCCGGGGCCTCGCTAGTATCTGTCGCGATGATGACGCTACTCATCAATTCACGCCACCTCATGTATGGGCTATCCTACCCTATCGAGCGTGTGCACGGGTCTCTCGCCAAGTTTTACACCGTCTATACGCTCATCGACGAGGCTTTTGCCCTCAACAGCGGGCCGGAACGGCATACTCTAAGAGGGTCACGCATTCTGTGGATTCATGCGGGAATGCATGTGAGCGTTATCCTCAGTTCCACACTCGGGTTCTTCTTGGGGTCGAGTTTTCTGGCGCATCTTGAGGGGTTCGATTTCGTAATGACTGCGCTCTTTACGGTACTTGCCCTTGATGCCTATCGCGCTAACCCCGATAGGCTCACGGTGCTTTTCTCGGTGATTGCAGCGGCAGTGGCGTTGATTATTGCCCCGGGGTCGATGCTCCTGGTGGCGATGGCTATGTATATGGCGCTTCTGGTGGGGCGTTATGCGGCGGCAAAGAAACGTGGTTCTCTGCCTCAACATATGCTGGTCGCCGACGAGCTTACAAGCCATCGCGCGGAACACGATCGCGTAGAAGAGACTCCGCACGAACCAGCGCAATAGTTTCAAACAGCAGAACAAAAGCAGGCACCACGGCACGGAAAAACCGAGCATGGTGCCTGCTTGATAGGCTCAGCTGCGTTTACTTAAGAGCTGCGAGCGCAGCCTCGTAATTGGGCTCGTTGGTGATTTCGGGAACGAGCTCGGTGTACACTACCTCACCGGCGGGGTTCACGACTACCACGGCACGCGCCAGCAGGGCTTCAAGCGGACCGTCGGTCATTGTCACGCCGAAGTCCTGCCCAAAGGATGAGCGGAATGCAGACGTGGTAACAACATTCTCGATGCCCTCAGCGGCACAGAAGCGACCAAGCGCGAACGGAAGATCGTGTGAAACGTTCACGACAACGGTGTTATCAAGACTGGCGGCTTCTTTGTTGAAGTTGCGAACCGAGGCGGCGCATACGCCGGTGTCGACCGATGGGAAGATATTCAGCACGAGGTTCTTACCCGCGAACTGGGCGCCGGTGACCTCAGCGAGGTCAGCATCGAGTACGGAGAATGCGGGGAGCTTAGAACCGATGGCGGGAAGGTTGCCGCTAGTGTGAACTGCAAGGTTATTTTGAAAAGTAATTTCAGCCATTTCCTCATTGTCGCGCGTTCTCTGCCCCTGCGCAAGGGGAACTGTCGCGTAAGAGCCGGGCGGCACGGCCTCGTCGACATTCATGCTGTTGCGAAGAGAAACAGGAAATCGACAGACACCGGGCTACTATACATGACGGATATCGTGGCATTCTGGCAGATAACGTCGTAAGTTTAAAGGCGGAACCTTAACATTGCCTTTTACGGCGGCTGATGTTTCTAGGTATCAGATACTTACGGCCTACTCTCACGGTTGAGAATTTGCAGACAGTATCTAATGTTTACAACCTCACATGTATAAGGTAAGGACTATAACGCAATGTATCCGGCAAACACGAAGCTTTCCTCTCTGAAATCCCGTCTCAGAATTATAGTTTTTGGTGCTCTTCTAACGCTGTTATTTACCTCGTGCGGCGCTCCTTTTGGAGCCGAGCAGAGTTCGTCCACCCCCTCGCAGCAGTGCGGAACATTGACAGATCAGCAGGCTCTCGAAAAATATGGGCAACAGATACCACCCTACACATGGGATGGAGACACAAGCGAAGGCGCTCCTTGGGACACATCTAAAGTGCCCGAAAATATTCCTACCAAAAACCCCGAGCTAAATACCTACGATCCGTGTGCGGAATTCTCGTGGATTACCATGGACCTCAAAAATGGAACGGGTAGTTCTCCAGCACATTTACTGTTTTTCAGCCATGGTGAGTTCATCGGGGTTGCAGAACAAAAGCCTTTTGGAAAGTTTGTGCCTCACCGGCTATCGCCCACGAGCGTCGAGGTTCGTTATGTATACCCCAAAGCTGATGAATGCAACGCTTGTGCAACGGGGCGGGCTATTAGCGTGTATACTTTCGACCCGCAAACCCTGCAGGTCTCCCGCACTGGCGAGTTGCCGCCAGTAAACTAGGAGTAACAACACGCACCGATACGAAAAGAGTTTTTCATGTCTAGATTTCCTGTAAAACCGCTAGTTTTCTGCGCTGGCGCGGCGCTTCTGCTTTCTTCCTGCGGTAACCCGTTTGGCGCATCCACCGATTCGGGCAGCAGTTCGCAGGCGGCACGCAGTTCCAGCTCATCTAGTTCTTCATCCGCTTCAACCAGCGCAACTCACTCTCCCACAGCAAGTGCCACCAGTTCTTCAGCATCCCCAAGTCCGAGCGTGTCTGTGGTGACGGTGACCGCCAACCCGCAGCCGGAGGCAAGTACCGTTACGGTAACCGCATCATCAAATTCTAATTCGGGATCTTCATCCTCAAGCGGGCGTTCGGCGTTGGAATCTAATGCGAGTAAACTTCGCGGTCATCATTCGTGGTCGCTGAGTTCGGCGGATACTTCGACTTTCGATTCGAGTGCGGAGCTCTCGTGGATTACGGTCGGGTCTTCCGATGGTGCGTCACATATTATGCTGTTCCATCATGGAGACTACTTAGGAACCGGCACGCTCAACCCGATTCAGGGCTCCCCTTCGGTCTCACGGAATTCTGCGAACCAGATTTCGGCCTCTGTGGGGTCTTCCCAAGCGACGTTCACCTGGGATTCCGCTCAGGAAAAGATTGTTATGAACGGGGATTTGCCGACCGGATAGTTCCTGATAAACCTGTGTAAGCAAGCGGTGAGCCCCGCATCCAACCTTCTGGATGCGGGGCTCACGCAAATCTGCTGTGTATTCAGTTCATGTGGGCTTTATGTACCCCATCAAAACTGCTGACTCTAGCTTAGGCTGCGAACTTCTTCTTGTACACGAAAAATGCTGCTGCGCCGACGAGAGCAAGTACAATGAGCTTCTTCATAAGAGAGGATTCCTTTCATGGGATCAGTGATTGGGTGCCCTCACGGGCCTTTCCGTGATGTCTTAGCACCGGTTCACTCATTCTACCCTGTTCTGATATAGATTCGCTATCGTTACACGACGTGTAAGGCTCATGCTGTGCGGTAGAAATGTGAATTTACTCCGTTTTAGAGGTGCGGAACCACGCATGTGCGATGCTCTAGAGAACCCGCAAAAATCATCCGGCGGTAGTAGTGCGGATGTGCAAAACTAGAATTATGAGCTTGAAGAAAAACGTATCTGATGATTCCCGCTCCGGCGGCAAGAAACATATAGCGCCCGTGGTAACAGCCGGTTTTCTAGGGGCCACGGGTGTTCTGCATTTCGCGAAACCCGAACATTACGACGCAATCGTGCCTCGCGCCCTGCCGGGCTCCGCACGGTTCTACACCTATGCTTCGGGGGCTGCTGAGCTCGGTATCGCAGGGCTGCTGAGCGTCCCAACAACCCGCCGGGCGGGTGCCCTCGCGGCTATTGCGCTGTATACGGCGGTATTTCCGGCGAATGTGCAAATGGCGTGGGATTGGCGGCATGAGTCAACGTTTAAACGTGTTGTGGCTTTCGGTCGGTTGCCTCTGCAGATTCCACTGATTCACAGCGCCTGGAAAATCTATAGGAACTCATAGGACGAGAGGTATTCATGACCGGTTCGGAGCCCGACCGCGCCTATGAGGCAGCGCGATAAAGGTTTTAGACGTATTACCGCTTGTGCACTATAGCTCTGGGAGGGTTGTAGGTGGTACCTTTTGTCATTGCCGGGGCACTCATGGCGTTGGCGTTTGGCGCGCATGTTTTTGTTGGGACCCGTGAAACACGATCTTTGCGCCCGGCTGCGCATCCTAGTTCTTCCTCTGCGCCGCCCTCATGGCCTGGGGTTCACTTGCTCTGTAGCAACGGCGCGCATCCTAAGAGTAAAAATCAATATTTTGGATGAAGACCATCGAGAACAATATATCTACACTTGTGCTTACGGGGTCATGTTTTTAACGACAGACGTCGTCCTTGATTATCACCAATCCGAAAGCTATATCATGTCAACCACGCTACTCGATAAGCTCAAGCCCGAATTCCACACTAACCCTCCAGCCGAAGAGAACGGCATCCTGCTGTGTCTGGATGAAGCGCAGGTTCAGGGCGATAACGCCAAATACATGAAATTCTACAACCGCTTAGCCTCCGTCTACGACCTAGGCGAACGGTGGTTTGGGCGTCTCGCTTACGGCCATGAAGTCGCACAGATGCGCCAGCAGTTCATGAAAGAACTAGAGTGGTTTCCCGGCTGCTCGGCGCTGTACGTTTCAATCGGCACAGGTACCGACCTACGGTACCTGCCCGACGATATTGAGGTGAGTGCAATCGACTGGACGGGTGCCGATATTTCGCTCGGGATGCTCAAGAAATGCCAGAAAATCTGGGGTGGGCGCGCGAACCTGAACCTGGTGAACTGTGCCGCCGAGGACCTGCCCTTCATCGATCAGAGCTTTGACGTGGTGCTGCACGTGGGCGGCATTAACTTCTTTAGCGATAAAAAACGCGCGATCGAAGAAATGATTCGGGTGGCCAAGCCTGGCACGAAAATTATGATCGCAGACGAAACTTCCGACTACATCGATTCGCAGTACAAGAAGAACGTCCTCACCCGTAAAGCCTACAAGAACGCCACCTTCGACCTCTCAGAGATTGAGGCGCTGATACCCGAAGAAATGGAGGATACAAACACCAGCTTGCTCTGGAATGATCAGTTCTACTGCATCACGTTCAGGGTTCCGCAAGACTAAGAAAGACCAGAATTACAATCATAAACTGGTAAACGGGTGAAGCGGGAGCAGTTTCTTCATTCGGGAGCGTTTTAACCGCTCCCGAATGAAGAAACTGCTCCCGAAGTCTGCCGTGTTCAAGGTGAACACGCTATGCGGTGGGTTTCTGCCCGCTGAAGAAAACCTAGACGATAAAGCGAACGCCGCCCTCAACCCGAATCGCACGGCTATTGTTGATGGGCACAAGATCGAGCTTATCCGAATATTCGCTTTTCATACGGCGTACCGCCTGAACGAAAGGTTCTTCTTCCTCGTGCACCGCCGGGTAAAAATCGACAATTCCCAACGCCTTAAAATTAAACATTCCCAGAGCAGCGTCAGAGTCGTCCATAATTCGTGCATACTCGATATCAGGCGAAGCGACCATAGCTCCAGCCGACTCCCCCACGTACATCATGCCGTGGCGCACTTTTTCGGCAATGAAATTGATGAGGTCTTTGGCTTTGAGCTGCTGCAGCAAGTAGAAGGTATTACCGCCCGAAATATAGAGAACTTCAGCTTGTTCGATGCGCAACTTCGCGGTTTCTGAATCAACTTCTGCAATGTCGAGAATATCGGGGGTTAGCCCTAAATTTTTGAAAACATTCAGGGCATCCTGAACGTAGAAAGTTGTGTTTTCAACCGTGCTGGCGGTAGGAATAAACACCACCTGCTGTTGTGATGGGTTGCCGCGCAAGAAATTTTTGAAGGCGGGTTCTACACCGGCGAAGTAAGAACAGAGGAAGGCGCGCATCATCTATCTCCTGGCGAAGGCATCTATAGTGTGGTTTTATCAAATCGTACCGGTCGATTTACCCATGTAACACCCCTAGAAGGAAATTTTAGGTTTATGTAGCACCTTATCTTCTTCTAGGGGTGTCAGCACAGAGATTTTCTCTTAATAAAGCCTAGTTCGTGGTCGGAACCAGGGTCTTGAGGGTAATGTCACTTGCGACTCCGCCATCCGCGTATTCAAGGTATGCGCGTACCACGTATTTCTTTCCTGCCTGCAGCTTATTACCGGGAATAGTCAGGTCGCCCTCGAAGTCGCCGTTCGGTTTCGGGGTAACAGTCGTATTCACGATCTCATCGCTGCTGGGATCATCAAGCTCAACATTGTATTCGGTGAAAATCAACCGAACCTTGGAGCCGTTCTGAGCCGCTGCTGCAGGGTTAAACCCGCCGCCAGCAACCTTCAGGTGATTCTCGGCGGCACTGCGGCTAAGGGGTGCACCGTTAATGATGCCTACAACCTCATCATCCGTATCGCCATAAAAATCCTTGGTCACAGCCCTTACCCAGTCGTCGCTGCTGGATTCAATAAGCACCCGATAGTGCTTACCTTCCTGAATCTTGGATCCAGGAATCTGAATCTGAGTAGTAAAGTTACCGTTCTTCACCTCTGCCGAGACGTCTTTGGTGGCAAGAGTTTCGTTAACCTGACCGTTCTCATCCAGCCCCTCAACTTTTATCTTGACCTGCTTCACGTCATCAAAATGGGTTCCGGTCAGGGTCAAGACATTGGTGTTCAGGTGGCTGCTGAGCTTATTTGTCTTCGAGGAGTTGGTGGTCAGGGTTACGGAAGACTGCAGGTCCTTGCTGTCAACCTGCTGTACAGGAAGATCTTGTTTAGCCTCTATTGTGCGGTTACCGTGCCCGGGGTAGCTCATAATGTAGAGAACATAGTGTTTCTGGGGATCGAAATCGCCTTTAACCTTGGCAGTGCCACGGAAATGACCGTCTTCCGTCACAACAAGGCCTCCGCCGTCTTGAACTAAGTTTTCGCCCGTGAAGTCGCCGTCTGCATCAACCTCGTAGACCTCTGCACCTAAACCGTCAAAAGACTTGTTGAGGTCAATCCCCTCACCAGTAATCGTAAGGTTGTTCTGCCCTGTCAGAGGGTTCAGCGGACCGCCCTCAACGGAAGTTACTTTAGCTCCTGTATTAATATTTGTGTTGTTCCCATTGGTGTTATTAGTGCCAGTATTTTGGCCACCCGGAAGCGTAGAGATAGCCTGCTGAGTCTGCGCACCAGCGTTCCCTTCAGCGGCAAAGGAAGGAACGGACGGCACCACGGATGCACCTAGGAGGGCAAGCGCACCCACTCCGGTCAGGATAAAACGGGTATTGGACATTTTGTACTCCATTCATCGGTTAGTGGAATACTGTTAAATGTAATACATGGTTGAGTTTAGGTCTAGCATTTTTAGCATTATTTCTTGATATTTATTTTTATGACAACATGAATGTTTCGATGGAAAATATATACATAAACTAATGTGTCAACACGACTCAAAGGGTCTTCAACAGCATGCATATCACTAACACATGCTCCCGAAGACCCTTGAGCCGAAAATATATTTTATTTTCAGAAATCTAATACACTAAACAAAATGCAAAAGATAATACGGTGTATTAATTACCGTGCTGCCGACAGAGGAACAACCGGAATGTAGGTACGGTTCCAAACCACGATGGGGTAGTAAGCGTAACTCGTCGTCATAGCATCCTGATCGAACGCATCAATGTAGACCCGGTACTGGTGGTTCGGGTTAATCTTAGTGCCATCAACACTCACGTACATCCCGAAGCTCCCGTCCGAACCAAGACTAGACCCTCCGCCGTTGCTAACGTCATCATTAACGATGTTCCCGAACTCATCAAGTTCCTGAACACGCGGCTCGTACTGTACACGGTGGGTATTATCGATCCCCGTAGTCTCTACAGACAGAACGTTATCAGTATTCTGTGGGTCAATGAATCCATCGACAGAGGTGATCGCAATAAAACCAGAGTTCTGATTCGCGGGGGCGGAAGGCTGGCTCTGACGGCTCTGATTATTCTGTGATGCAGAATTCGAGTTTGAGCTGCTCTGGGATGCGGATGCACCCTGTTGTTGACCCTGAGCCTGCTGACCCTGACCGTTAGCGCTCTGCTGCTGATCCTGGGTTGCGCCAGGCTGAGCCTGCTGACCTTGAGCATCAGCATTGGCGCCCTGCTGCTGACCCTGATCCTGACCGTTCTGCGCTGCAGAATTTGGCTGACCCTGTGTGGCTCCAGAACGTGCCTCATCCTGAGGGCTTGCAGGTGCTGCGTTTGCTTGCGCGAGCGGAAGAACCGTTACACCTGCAAGGGTGAAAATAGCAGCTCCGGTCATAGCCGAACGAGAATAGCGAAAAGCCATCATAAACTCCATTCATCGGTGACATGAACAATTCAACCCTAAACATAATTCAGGACCGAGATACAAGAGATATCGAGGAATCATCACAATAATTATTCTGAGAACGAATTTTTTACGTTGATATAGAAATATTCGAAGTTATTTAGTCAAGGTTTTATGAAAAATTTCTCCATTAAGTTTTTACAGAAAAATATAGCTCTGCCTCTCGTTTTTGATACAGGCGAAGCGTATCTTGAATTGTAAGGACGTATCAGAATTATTATGAGCGCACCTTATCCATTAGATATTTTGACGTAGCTCACCGAATTTTGTACGCACACTGGCAAACAGGTTCCCCGACTCTCCCCTGATGTTCGATTGCATCGATCGTTTCTACTCGAAGTGCACCATGAGCGCGACAAGGTGGAGGCCCACAAAAACATACCGCACACCGCCCACGTCGTGGGGTATTGAGTGCCGCGAGATACAGCCTCTATTTCACGTTGGTTGGGTAAAACCGTTCTGGTGCACAATAGCGTCTACCGGCTCCCCGCGGTATTGCGGGGTGATTCATACCTTTTGTTGAGGAGTATATGTCGTTTCTCACCAACTTTTTCCCAGTGGGTATCTGCCTGGTGGACTACCGAAACGCGGCTAAACTCTGCGTATTTTTATCCTTCACTCTTACGATCCAAGGCGGACAATACTGCAATATTTCACGAGCTAGGTTAGATACTTTCTACCGAATAAGGTCTTGTATCCATCTCGCTGATTGCATGTCATATAGAGGGTTCGTGAGTTCCAATTCCAGTGAACAAAGTGTGCATAATCAAAGTGGTCAGGCGGTCTAGCTCGGCATCGTCTACAACCGCCTCCAGTCTGGCCAAATCATCCGGACCGGTCGGCATTGGCGGGGCTTTAGCCCCCATACCGGTGCCAGTGATACCAGCTACCGCCTCGTCAGTCATGGCACGGAACATACGCTGCGCCCAGATAAGGTCTACATCTGCAGCGATATAGCCCTCACGCTGTGCACGCTCAAAAACCTTACCCAAACGCCCTAAAAGAGTGCGCTGTTTTGTAATCACGGCGGGATCATCATCGCTCAGATGCGCCATCGCATACAACCAGATCGCCTTCACCCGCATCACGTTAACGGTCAGGCGATGCAGCGCCACCATTACGGGAGCGGTCTCAGGACTTGCTGACTCAAATGCTTCATAAAATTCTCTAACGGCAATATTACTCAGCTCCGCGAGAAGAACCTCGCGGCTGGCGAATCTGCGATGAATAGTTGTTCGAGTGACTCCTGCAACCGTAGCCACCTGCTCCAGCGAGGCGGTTGGGTCTCGGCGCAATACTTGTTCGGCGGCGTGAAGCACGATATTGACCGTGCGCCGCGCATCAGCTCGCAATGGCTTAGATGAATCAATCACGTAGTTATTACCCTAATAAATAGAACATGTCTGTTACAGTTAAATGCGTGGGTTATACCCGCATGTCATATATTCTATTCGCGAGAGGGTCAAATGACTACTAAGCAGACCGTCCTGAATTACTATTCGGCAATTCACGCCGAAAATTGGCAAGACTACATTTCCGATAAATTAGCCTACGGATTCAACAGTGCAGAACAAAATCTTGGCAAACAAGATTATCTGCAGGGTGCCGGAAATTTTTTTAATTCCACCACTAATGTTGAGCTTGCACATCTTGTGGTTGAAGGCGATAAAGCGGCGGTTATTGCGCGCTACACCGCAAACTCCCCCGCAGGAGCCACCCAGATTTTCGAGGTTCCGGAATTTCTCACAGTGCGAGACGGCAAAATTGTTGCCTCCAGCATTTATCTTGACGGCGCCGCCTTTATGGCCTTTATAAAAGGCGAGTAAAGCTCTCTAGCCACTTTCATTCAACTTCAGCAAATTCCTAAATACCCGCAGCACATTCGCTGCTCTCGCCTGAGATAGCAGGTTTTATGCGGGAATTACTCTTTATCACTCATTCCCTCCCCCAAGGAGATCATCATGAATACCAATTCTGCTCTTTCCGGCAAGAATGCCGTTATTACCGGCGGCAGCGACGGTATCGGCTACGGTATTGCCGAAGAATTTGCCCGCCAAGGTGCTAACCTATTCCTCATTGCTCGCACCCCCACAAAACTTGTAGAAGCCAGCGCGCGCTTGAGCGAATACCCCGTGACTGTGCACACCTTCGCAGCAGATTTAACGGATATTTCTGAAGTACACCGTGCCGCCGAGCACGCCCTCGATATTTTGGGAAGTATTGATGTGCTGGTCAATAATGCCGGTATTGCACGGTTTATTCCCTTTGAACAAACCGATGAGAGCGTTTTTGACGAGCATTTTAATCTCAACGTTAAAGCCCCATATTTCTTGGCACAAAAGTTATTGCCTGAACTCGCTAAAAATTCTGGCAATATTGTTAACATTTCTTCATATTTTTCGAAACGAATGCTTCCCGGACGCCCTTCGACGGTCTATTCCATGACAAAGGGCGCGTTAAATCTTTTCACACAGTCATTAGCGTTTGAGGCGGGTTCCGCCGGAGTGCGCGTGAATGCGATTGCGCCGGGAATGGTCGAAACTCCGCAATTGCTGCGCAATGTTTCTGCGATGCCGCCTGAAGCGCAGGAGCACATGAAGCAAAATGCTTCGGCGTTGATTCCATTGGGGCGCATCGGGAATGTTGCTGATATTGGGCGTGCCGCCGCGTTTTTGGCATCGGATGCGGCCGCATGGGTGACCGGCGCGGTATTGAGCGTGGATGGCGGTATTACGACGCACTAGGCTCGCTGCTCCGTTCTCCCTCCCCTCTCTCTAGCGCTG
The DNA here is from genome assembly GCF_001814205.1 of Rothia sp. HMSC036D11. Lineage (NCBI taxonomy): Bacteria > Bacillati > Actinomycetota > Actinomycetes > Micrococcales > Micrococcaceae > Rothia > Rothia sp. HMSC036D11. Next base: position 184,465 of record NZ_KV815312.1, on the reverse strand, counting down.
TAAAAAAAGGCTCTTTATACGAATCAAGCTTTAGAAAATCCGCTTTATTCGTATAGAGAGCCTTTTTATACGCTGGGAGGCAGCTACGCTGACTCGAACTCGGCAGAATGTGCAAATGGGTCAGTCTCCGGGTCATTTTGCCACAGATATTCGCAGCGGGACGCGATCTCTTGAGCCGTTTCCAAGCCCCACTGGTCGGCGATAAAACCTAGAGTCATATCCATACCCGCCGAAACTCCCGAGGATGTATAAAACTTCTCTGTGCTCACCCAACGCGCCTTCTGCTGCCACCTCACCTGTGGGCGCGTCCCACGCACCCACTTGAAGGCACGTTTGTTAGTAGTAGCAGGCTTCCCGTCAAGAACACCTGTGGCGGCAAGAAGTGCCGCTCCGGTGCAGACTGTCAGGCAGGTTTGGCTTTGCTGTACCAATTTCGCAAGGTTTTGCAGGAATAGGTTATTCATGACGAGAGAGCGCGTGCCTATACCTCCTGGAATCAGCAGAATGCTCCCCGGAGGAAGACTTTCAACAATTTCCGTCTTGAGGGTAAAGCCCTGGGCGGAACGTACCAGTGAACTACCGCTCTCGGATGCGCCCGCCACCGAGATATACCGCATACACACATCAGGCACACGGTGCAAAAATTCGATGGGTCCCATAGCGTCGAGAGTCTCATAGCCGTCGAAGAAAAGACAGTACACAGATGTAGTCGTCATAGCACCCATGCTAAAAAGGGTCTTTATGTGAATCAAGCACGATTCTTCAACGTTTTATTCACATCAAGGGTTTTTATTATGCGCTCAGGCATGTGCTGCAGATTTGTATGCCTGGAAATATGCTCGTGTGCCCGTCGTAAAACCGTCATTTATCACGGTTTGGCACGCATACAGGTTAGAGTTAAACACAGAGGCATTATTTTGGGTGCCGTCGCCCATTACACAGCTGCGGTTCTCATGTCGAATGCCGTGCATCCTACACCGATGCTTCCGCAATGACCGATAAGAAAGAGATAAATATGTCGCTACCAACCACAATGCGCGCCGTACAATACGACAAATTTGGCGGGTCTGATCTGCTCACGATCAACGAGGTTCCCGTGCCATCTCCCCGCCCCGGCCAGGTGTTGGTACGCGTGCAGGCCTTCAGCGTGAATCGCATTGACGTGATCGTGCGCGAAGGCGAAATGCGGCTTTTTACGGGCAAACGCTTCCCCAAAGGTACCGGTGTGGATGCGCTCGGCGAGATTGTCAGCGTGGGCACCGGCGTGATGGACTACAAAGTTGGCGATATCGTGTGGGGGTTCAACGGCTCCATTTCGATGGCGCCCACCGGCACAGCAGCCGAATACGCGCTATTCCGTGAGAACCGGATTCACCATGCGCCGCGCATCCAGAACCAGATTGATGCGGCGGCACTGCCGCTCGTGAGCCTTGCTGCCCTGCAGGTGCTCCGCAAGAACCTGAAACTCCAGGCCGGTCAGCGTCTGCTGGTAGTGGGTGCCAGCGGCGGTGTGGGGCATGCCGCGCTGCAGATTGGGCAGATTTTAGGGGCTCAGGTGGCAACCGTTTCTGCCGAAGAAAATATAGCTCTGTGCCGCGAGCTAGGTTCGATTGAGGCATACGACCACGAGGCTCTGCCAGACCCCGAAAAGGTTGAGAAATTCGATGCGATCCTGGACTGCGGCGGCGTTGTGACCGCGTTTTACCGCAACTATTTGAAGCCGGGCGGGCGCATGATGACGGTCTCGCCTGACGGTCTTCCGGCGGTGCTGACCTCGCTGTTCACGAACCGTCGCGTGGGTTTCCTGCTGGCGACCAAGGCATCGTCCGAGGCCATGAAGTGGATTACCAATGCCGTCGAGCGCGGTCAGCTGCGCCCGATCATTGAGAAGAAATACTCACTTGAGGAACTTGGCGCCGCGCAGGATCGTGTAGCTGAGAAACATACACGCGGCAAACTCGTAGTGGTTATGTAACTCTCTTGGGTTATTCATACGGGCGAGGTTTTGGCGTATGGCTACAAAGAGGTGGCTATGCAATCAAAGCCTCGCCTTATGCGTGCCCGTGACGATGCGGCACGCATGTTTGCGACGCTGGGAGTAGGCTAAAGGTATGAGAATTGGTATGCGAAAACCCAGTGTGAAACGAATGATTAAGGCCCGCACCACTGGTCGGGCAAAACGCGCCATGAAAAGAGCTGTGATTCCTGGTTATGGCAGGCGCGGTATGGGGTTTGTGAAAAACCCGAAGCGAGCCGTAAAAGGGGCTATCTACCGCCGCACGACCTTCAGCGTGTGGGATTTGTTTAGGTAATGGAAGAGTTCTTCTCTTGCGGTAACGCTCAATTCGGGAGCATTTTCTTCATTTGGGAGCACTTTACCTGCTCCCGAATGAAGAAAATGCTCCCGCTTTGTCATGTTGTGGTTGTAACGCCGGAATAAGAACCTGAATATACACCAGTATGTGCCTCACGCGGCTCTTCCTTTCGCGCCCAGAGCCTCCTCTCGCCTGCGGCAGCACTCCTCAATCTTGCGTCGCCGTATAAAAACCTTTGGAAAAGACCCTAAAAATAAAGGTTCTCGCGCGGTATACTAAGGATAAGCTAACCTCCTCGTCAAAGCTGAAAGGGGCCTTTTTCCTATGCTGAAAATCGAAGATGCCATCAGCGAGACCTTACTTATTCCCCTGTACATGAAGCACCTCGCCTCGCAACAGCCTGATCCAATCATCAAAGATGAGGCAGCGGGGCGTATCGTTTCAGAGTTAGACTACAATTTCTCTAAATTTGATAACGTCATTCACACCGTTGTCGGCACCGCAATTCGTGCGGATTACTTTGACCGACTCGCGGCCGATTTTATTAAGCGCCAACCTAACCCGGTGATCGTCAATGTCGGATGTGGCCTAGACAGCCGCCGGGAGCGCATCGGCGAAATCGCGCAGAACGTACCGTTTTACAGCCTAGATTTACCCGATGTGATGACTTTGCGTATAAAGTTGCTGCCCCCTCAAGGCAGTGAAGTTTTCCTGGGAACCTCAGCCTTCGACGCGGGTTGGATGGACGAGCTGAACGATCTGCAGCCGAATGCCCAATTTCTGTTCGTGATTGAAGGCATGATGATGTACTTTGACCGTTACACGGTGCGCGCCCTGTTCCGCGATCTTGCGCAGCGTTTTCACGGCAGTGAGATCGCGTTCGACGTCATAAACTCGTGGATGGTTTCGCATTCTGATCAGCACGAAGCGCTTAAGCACTCCCGCGCGCGATTCGTTTTTGGATGCGACGACGATCATGAACCCGAGCGTTGGGCTCATAACCTGCGCTTGGTGAGCGCTAAACGGCTGATGACAGACTTTCCGGCGTGGAAGAAGAGCGGGGCACTGTCTGCCATGATAGCGCGGCGTTTACCATTCCTGAAGGAATCCTTCCGTATGCTCCACTACCGGATAGACTAACCCTGCGTATTTCAAGCGTCATCAGATTATTCTTCCTGCACAAGCAGGATCCGGCGATTTACCCGCCGGGGCACTATTTCAAGCGCAGCAGGAAATAAACCGCATTCCGAAACTGGGTGAGGTAACAAGCCAGAACCCGTTGCCTTTTAGCGCGTCTTACCCCGGCTGCTCTTTTCTGCTCCTGGGGTTATAGCTTCGCAGGCTCCGCATAGTGTACAGTCCGGGTTGGAACTGCATACACATATAGTTTACCCATCAAGTAATTTGTACTGTACAATTGAGGGTTCATATGCGATAACCACACATTATCGCTCGTGTGCAAAGTCTATGGAACTCTGCGCAGTATATGACTCATCCAAACCGCAAGGAGGTATCTATGGGTCAGCTTATTGGGATGATTATTGCGGGTGCTATTATTGGCGCCCTTGCCCGCCTGTTCATGAAGGGTCAGCAGAATATTTCTATTCTTTGGACCATCATCTTGGGTGCTGTCGGCGCATTTGTCGGAGGCTGGGTAGCTGGTCTGCTTGGTGTTGCTGAAACCGCCGGTATCGACTGGATCCGCTGGATTCTTTCGATTATCGCCGCGATGGTCGCCATCTCCATCTATCTGAGCGTCACACACAAGAAGTAGCTTCTTCCACATTCTGCAAAAGCGGATCCTCGAATATTCTGTTTCGAGGATCCGCTTTTATTGTGCGTTATGGGTGCGTTTTATTAGAAACCACCCTTATATGCACTCATGTATCTTGGTGCCGTGGAGCTGCCTGGGCTTGAGGTTCGGAACCTCCTAATGTAGCAAGCAGGCGTCCGTTTTCAACACGTACCAGAGTTTCCAAGGCAGCACGCACTAGAGAAGAATGTTCTTCGATACCAGTGAGCTTAGCCGCTTTAGCAACAATCTCTTCATCCAAAGTCACAGTTGTACGCATAATACCCTCCGCATCAGTAAACAGCACACCCTTGATGTAGATAATAATGCTGCCTATTGTGCATTACACCGGTGAGCTAGAGAACAGTAATAATCATGGTCTACCCCCCCCCCGTCGGGGATGTCTTCATCATAAGCCAGTCTGAATAATACAGATTAAACCGCATTCCGCGCCCCGACAGGGCGCAAGATATAGCTTAGGGTGCGTATTCAAAATGTGGACGGCCGCGTGAAAGTACATGCTGAACCTATTTACGTGAGGCCTTATGTTCCTTGCCCATATAGATACCGCCCTGTGCCAGCTCGGTGAGCATTTGTTCGAGGCGCTCGATACGCATCGCCGGTGTCTTGGCGCGGTTGATCCAACCAATATAGTCGTTGCGCTGATACGCTGGTCGAGCCTTATAGTCGGCGCGTAACCCCGCGTTTTTCAGGGCCGCCGCAATATCTTTCGGCATAGTGTGTTGTTCGCGCATAAAGCCTCCTGAGGTGGGTGTTTATCGTGTACCTGTACTCCACGCTACCTGTAGCACGGTGGCAGGTTCAAGATTTCAGGTAAGCGCGAACTATACCGGGCAGTATTTTCCGCGGGTCACAGTACTCCTGAGGGTGGTTTTATTAGCTTTCACCTCACAGAGACAGAGAGGTGCGCATCCTGCGATGGTTGAGGATGCGCGCCTAACCGTTTCTTTCAAAGGGGTATCAGCGCTTTGCCGGCTGAACTGCTCCCTTAGGGGTTACCGCATTCGAACCATTGGGCATCACGGGGGTTTCAGGCGTTCCACTTGGGGTCTCACGAGACGTTTCACCGTTCATCCTGACCTCGTAGGTACCGTTAGGTTGCACCTGTGAGTTCTTATTGGAGCCGTTGGGCAGACCATTCTCATTTGTAATCCAAGACCCATCGGCACCCACCCAATCGGTGTTTCCGGTGGCTGGATTGCTCCGATCCCACGACCCATCGGGATACACCCTCACGATCTCACCGTCGGGTTCGGTTGCAGTCCAGGATCCGTCTTCAGCAACCTGCACATACCCTTCAGAACCGGGATTTTGGTTCGCTGTCTTTCCGGGGGCGCCCTGTTGTTGAGCTCCGCCGCCAGCGACACCGCCGTTAGCTCCAGCACCCTGATCTGCCTGAGCACCGCCTCCATTAGCGCCGGTACCAGCACCGGTACCACCGTCACCTTGCACTGCACCATTACCGGAATTCTGTTCCGCACCTGCGCCACCGTTAGCACCTGAACCGGAATTTCCAGATGTTCCACCGCCGTTATTCACAGCACTGGAGCTTCCTGTGGAGCTAGAAGCACGAGATGAACTTGATGAAGAAGAAGCCGAGGACGAACTTGAAGAATCATTCGCACTATTTGAGCCGCAGGCGCTCAAAGCCAAGATGCCAGCAACAGCCAGAGATACGCATGCGGTAGCCTTCTTGGTAGTCATAATTCGCATCCTTTCTCCTGATAAATATCAGCTGGTGTTTTAACCGTCGCATAGCTCACATGTATTGTCAGGAATTTTCCAGATTTTGCAAATA